>JAPWUW010000246.1 GCA_028275325.1 Anaerolineae bacterium
AGCCCTCTCCGGCACCGCGTCCATCACCATCGCCAGGCGGCAGAGCGGCGAGGGCACTATCCCTTCCGGAATCATCCGCCTGTCCGCTATCCCCCCAGCACCGACCACACCCCAACCAATCGCCATTACTTACTCCTCAAGGTTCGAACTGATCCAGGCCCAACCCCCGCAGGTCAGCAACTATCCCCTGGTGTTCTGCCTCGTACAGCCTCCAGATGACGCGCAGCCCCTGCAAGCTGCCTGGTCCATCCGTGAGCGGTTGCTTCCCGTAGTGGATGCAATCCAGGAAATGGGCCATTTCATTCTCAGTGTGCTTGCCGGCCTCGCTTTCCAGCAGCAGTTCTTCCTTGCCTGAGCGGAGGAAAAGGAGCCTGCTCTTGCCTTCTTGCTCGCGCATGATGTCGCCGTAGCTGATCTGCGCCTCCAGCATGCCCTCGGTGCAGTGGGCGTGGATGGAGTAACCGAGCCGCGTGCCTCGCGCTCCCCAGGTGCCGAAGTGATAGCCGAGCTTGCCGCCTTCGAACTCGATGCACACATTGCTCGTCCCTTCCCAATCCATCCAAGGCGTACCCAGCTTCGTGCCGAGGTGGACGCCACGCAGTGGCCGGCCCAAGTACCAGAGGAGAAGGTCGATATAGTGACAACCATGGCTGAAAAGCTGCCCCCCACCTAAGGTCCTGTGGTCTGCAGCCCAGTGGTCAGCAGGGTACTGTGTGAGCTGCTCTGTCCAGATCGATACTTGAAATACTTCCCCAAAGGCCTGGGAATCGATTAACTCCTTCAGGCGTGCCACAATCGGATGATAGCGCATGCAGTAGGCGATCATCAGCACTTTACCAGAACGTCTCTGGGCATCTATGAGCTCAAGGCACTGCCTCTCACTATTGGCCATGGGTTTCTCGAGCAACACGTGCTTGCCAGCCTCTAGGCAAGCCAGCCCTATTGGGTGGTGTAGATGGTGCGGCAGAACAAGGAGCACCGCATCTACATCGTCAAGCACCTCCCTATAGTCGCGCACCGCCCTCGCTCCAGGAAAATGCTCCGCCACCGCTTGCGCGCGCTCGAGCACCAAGTCGACAGCAGCGACAAGCTCCATCCGCTCACGCACTTTGGCGAACCGGGCGACGTGCGTTCTGGCCATGCCCCCGCATCCCACAAGTGCCAACCGTACTCTTTCCATTGTCACCACCCAGGCACAATTCCAGTTGCACTAGCAGGCAGCCACGCGCCGCAACGCAGTCAGGGCTCCCAGCACCATTGCACCTTCGGTACCGGGTGCTGCCTTAGCCGAGCGAGCAAGGACCGTCTCGTAGCTGCCCTCTTGGAGCGCCTGGTCTGTCGGGCAGTAGCCAAGGTAGTCATTGGCTAGTTCTATGACCATCGTCTTCTTGAAAGGCGATTGCTCCTTGATCTGCAGTCCATACTGCACGAACATCTCCCCACCTAAGCCAACTATACCCAATTCGCCGACGCGCAACGCCATCACGGGTGTGGGCCTCTCAACTGGCTCCTCCAGCACGGCCAAGAGCTCTCGTGCGTAGAGCAAGTCGTACTTGGCGAACTCAAGCGGCGCAAAGCGCGGTGCTGTGGGATCCGGCTTTATCCTGCCCTCCACCATCGCTCTTGCCAACTGCACCTGTTGTTCGGAGGGCTCGCGCCGCCGGAACATCACTGTTTCCGTGGCTGCAGCCAGGGCGGGCTCATCGCAGTAGTCAAAATCCCGCAGCCCCTGCCAGGCCCCGTAGACTGCTGCAGCAAGGACATTAGCCACGCGCTCGGCCTGATATGTCGGGTAGGGCATTTCTGGCCGCGGCCGCGAGATGTCGATATTGTTGACGTCCCCGCAGCAGCCGTTGGCCATGATGCCTACGAAACGGTAGCCTGCGAGGGACTGGATCGCTCGGTCGAAGTGCCCGAAGTAATCCGCCGAGATAGCCAGGTCATAGGGACCACCCACATAGTGCAAGGAGTAGTTGGCCAGCAGGCATATGGGCCGTCTCTGCTTGTCGCGCACCACGAGCACCACTATCTCTGGGTCAGTGGGGCCAGCGGGCCGTACCCTGTCCGGGTTCTCGTAACCGATGGCAAAGTTGTCGCGCACTGTGCCGTCTTTCATCCACCACCGGCGGTTGAACGTCTCGCCAGGGCACCAGCCGGAAGCCACGCCCACTTCTGCCGGCACCAGCCTGTTTTGGGCCAGCTTCACCGCGCCAGCAATCCTCTCCGCCACCTCATCCATGTACCTCTCATCACGCGCTACACCGAGCAGGTTGGTGGTGTTCGGGCCGTAATGGGTGTGCGTGGCGGCAATCAGAATGTTCTCGGACGGAATTCCTGTACGTTCCTGCGCTCGTTGCTTGGCCAGGTCAATATCTGACCTTTCGAGGGCAATGAGGTCACAGATGACAATCGCCAGGCTTGTCCTGTCATTCTCCAGCACAAGCGCTTTGGCGTATAGGTCATCCAGGATATCCGTTGCGATGCGGTCTTCCATGTAGCCAGCAATATGGCAGCCGATGCTAGGCGTGATGCACATCCGTGCTGCCCCAGCCCGTAGCTTGCTCATCCCTTACCTCCAGTAAAGATGGTACCGCAGGGCCCGAGCCTGCCCCTTCACGACTGGCTCAACCTCGCCCTCTTGCTTCCTGGAGCAGCTCGAGCGCCAAATCCACCAATTTCTCCCCCGTACCCGGCGTGAAGAAGGAACTGGTTGCCTCGTAGCCTCCTTCCTGGTAGGCATTATGCGTAGGCACGTACCCCACGGAATCGTTGCACAGTTCGGCCACAAAAGTGTAGGGAAAGGGAGAATGGCTTTTGATAGCCAGCCCGAGCTCCACAAAGATCTCACCGGGCAAACCTACCAGCGCGAAGTCACCAATGGCAAGCACATAGACCGTCAGGGGCATGGCTGTGAGCCCCAGCTCCCACAGGGCGAGAATCCGGTGAGCTCTTACCACATCCAGCCCCGCCTGGTCAAAGCCACGCAGCTCCTGGCCAGCCGCTTCATTGGCCCAAGCTACCTCCTCCGGCGAAGGCACCCGCAGCGCGGCCTCAACGGTCGCGCTTATCACGTAGGGCTGCCCAGCTGCTACCGGCACGAGGTCCGGCAGGCGCTTCAGCACTTCACCTGCTAAGGCTGCTCCAGAGCGGTCAGCAAAGCGCATACCGCTTTGCGGGCCGGGCCTCGAGACGTCAAAATGGTTGATATCCCCGCAGCAACCGTTGGTGCAGAGGACAGCGCAATCCGGCCCCAACACTGCCTTGAGGAGCCTGTTCGCCACGCCCTGGTAGTCAGCACAGATGGCTGTTCCCCCTACTTCGTCGGCGTGAAGCGCGTAGTTTGTGAGGATGGCGAGCGCTCTGCTGTCTTTCCCTGAGGCGTGGAGGACGCCAAGTTGAGGGTCGGTTGGACCCGCAGGACGAACTATGTCCGGGCTCTGGAAAGGAGGATTAGTGCGCAGGGTCCCATCTTTCATCCAGTAACGCCGGTTGAAGTTAATACCCTCCACTTGTCCGATGCCGACGTGCAAATTTGCATCCTGCGATCTCTTGCAGGCAAGGCAAACACTATCTGCTATCCTGCGCACAAGCACCTCAGTGTAGGCTTCGTCGCGTGCCATGATTCTGCCTCGTCGGCGGGAGAGGACCGGACCAGTGTGCGTGTGCGTGCAGCAGATCAGGATGCTATCAGCCGGGATACCTGTACGCCGCGCGGCCAGCTCCCGTGCTGTTGAGGCCAGCTCTTTCTCGAGTCCGATGAGGTCGCATACCACGATGGCAGCGCAGCTTCCCCCCTTGCCGATGACCAGGGCATGAGCGAAAAGGTCATCGTGAATGTCATCAGCCTTGCGGTCGTGGTAGTAACCGGCCATGGAGACACCTAGTGGGGGTGTGATCACAACCTCAGCTGCACCTACCTTAAGGGACCTTTCCATACCACACCTCTTGCCATCCTCATGGCAGCTGCACTTAGCCTGCTGCAATGTCACTGTTTCAGCCCGGTAAGCGCAATGCCCTGCACGAAGTAGTTCTGAGCGAGGAAGAAGGTTACGATGAGCGGCAGCACCGTGACAAATGAGCCAGCCATCATCGCTGGGAGGTCAGTGCTGAACTGTCCCACAAACAGCCTGAGGCCCACGGCAATCGTCATCTTCTCTGGCGTCTGCAGGTAGATGAGCGGGCCCATGAAGTCGTTCCAGCCACTGACAAAGGCGAAAACGGCAACGGTGGCAATAGCTGGCTTGCACAGCGGCATGAGGATATTCCAGTAAATGCGAAAGGAATTGCAGCCATCGATCCGCGCTGCATCATCCAGCTCGCGCGGCAGTGTCATGATATACTGGCGCATGAGGAAGATGAAGAATGGGCTCCCTCCAATGAAAGCAGGAACGATCAGTGGGTAATAAGTATT
>JAPWUW010000247.1 GCA_028275325.1 Anaerolineae bacterium
TCGCTGTGCCCATTGAACACCGGGATGCGCACGCACGTGGCTGTGATCCGCAAATCTGGCTCTCCCAGAATCTTGCGCGTCTCCCGGATCATCTTGGCCTCTTCGTTGTAATAGCCGGGGAAATCTGGGCTGAGGCTCGAAACGTGCGGGAAGCAGTTGAAAGCAATGGGATGCGGATAGACCTGTGGCTCAACGCTTTCCCCGCGCAACACTCTCGTCGCCTGCGATATCAGCTCATCAACTGCTGCCTTGCCGGTGCCAGAGACCGCCTGGTAAGTGCTGACAACCACGCGCTTGATGCGCGCAACACGGTGAAGCGGCGCGAGGGCCATGACGAGTTGAATTGTCGAGCAATTGGGGTTGGCAATGAACCCATGATGCTCCCGCAGTGCCTCAGCGTTGACCTCGGGAACAACGAGAGGCACCCGCTGGTCCATACGGAAATCATCGCCGTTGTCGATCACCACAGCGCCTTTCTCCACCGCAAGCCATCCCCACTGGCGAGAAGCACCGCGAGCGCCTTCAGTGCCAGCAAAGAAGGCGATGTCCACGCCCTCAAACTGCTCCGCGCTGGCCGCATGGACCTCGTAGAGCACGTCGTCGATCTCTTCCTTGCGCCCACGCGTGGCGATGATGCGTAGCTCCGCCATGGGGAATTCCCGTTCGCGCAGCACGCGCACGAGCTCAGTGCCGACCAGCCCAACTCCAACGATAGCAACCTTATATCTGCGCATCAGCAAAGCTCCTCTGGGGTAGCAATCCGCCCAAGCACGGCCGAGGCGGCAGCAACCGCCGGGCCAGCAAGGTAAACCTCGCTTGTCCGATCGCCCATCCGCCCGACAAAGTTCCGGTTCGTCGTCGACACAGCCCTCTCTCCAGGCGCAAGCACGCCCATGTGCCCGCCCAGGCATGGCCCGCACGTTGGGGTGCTCACCGCTGCACCAGCCTCGACAAAGATATCGACCAGGCCCTCCCGCACCGCTTGGAGGTAAATTGCCTGAGTCGCCGGGATGACGATGCAACGCACATAAGGGTGCACCTTCCGCCCCCGCAGGAGCTGTGCCGCCACGCGCAGGTCCTCAAGCCGCCCGTTAGTGCAGGAGCCGATGACCACCTGATCAATTGGGATCTCGGAGAGAGATTGGGCTGGGGCGACGTTACTGGGCAGATGAGGTCTGGCCACAAGCAACGGTATATCCTCAGCCCTGTATTCCTTCACCTGCACATACCGCGCACCCGGGTCGCTTTCCAGAAGCCGGTAAGGCCGTCGGGCACGGGGCACCACGTACTCCCGCGTGCGCTCATCCGGCGCAAACAGCCCCGCTTTGGCGCCCGCTTCGATCGCCATGTTGGCCATGGTGAAGCGGCTGTCCATGCTCAGCTGGGCGACAGTGCCCCCAGTGAATTCCATGGCCTGGTAAAGAGCGCCATCGACACCTATATCCCCGATAATGTGCAGGATCAAATCCTTGCCGGTCACCCACCTTCGCAACTGCCCCTCAAAGCGAAACAAGGCCGACTCGGGGACAAGCAGCCACACCTTTCCGGTGGCCATGGCCACAGCGATGTCGGTGGATCCCATGCCAGTCGCGAACGCTCCCAGCGCGCCGTACGTGCAGGTGTGGGAGTCGGCACCGACGACAAGATCTCCCGGCAGCACCAAGCCCTGCTCCGGCAGAAGCGCGTGCTCAATGCCCACCCGGCCGACATCGTAAAAGTGCACAATCCCCTGCTCCCTCGCGAAACGGCGCACTTCCTGGCACTGTATTGCCGAAGCAATGTCCTTGTTCGGCGTGAAGTGGTCGCACACCAGGGCGATGCGCTCCCTGTTGAAGACAGCAGGCACACCAATGCGCCGGAATTCCTTTATGGCAAGCGGCGCGGTGATGTCATTGGCCAAGACGAGATCAACATCGGCCTCCACGAACTCGCCAGCAGCCACTTCTTGGCGGCCGCAGTGAGCGGCCAGGATCTTTTCCGCAAGTGTCATGGGCATAACGGACCGCTCCTCCTGCAAATGAGGGCCTAGCAGCGCTTCTACAGGCCTGCCTCTCCGTGGGCTGAGGATTTGGCCTGTTGCCTGGCGCCCAACAACTTGTTGAGCGCGCTTATATAGGCCTTGGCACTGGCGACGATAATGTCCGTATCGGCACCGCGGCCACTGTAGACCTTCTTGCGGGCGTTGCCGTTCGCATCGGGCACGTCCGCCTCGATCCGGATGGTCACGCGGCCAACTGCGTCGATCCCTTCCGTCACGGATTCGACAGAGAACTCAATGAGTTCGTTCGGCTCTCGGACGATGCGGTTGATGGCGCGGTAGACAGCATCGACCGGGCCAGTGCCAAGCCCTGCATCCTGTACTACCCCGTTTGGCCCGCTGAGGCGCACCGTCGCCGTAGGTATGCAGTGGTCACCACAGGTGACCTGCACGAGCTCCAGCCGGTAGATCTCCCCCGGCTGGTACAGCTCGTCTTCGATCAGCGCCTCGATATCCGCATCCGTGACGGTTTTCTTCTTGTCCGCAAGCTCCTTGAACCGGGCGAAGACACGGTCGATCTCCTGATCCGATAGGTGATAGCCAAGCTCCTGCAGGCGCGCCCGGAAAGCGTTGCGGCCAGAATGCTTGCCCAGCACAAGCGAGCTCTGCGTCAACCCCACGGAAGCAGGCGTCATGATCTCATAGGTCATCGGGTTGCGCAGGTAACCTGCCTGATGTATGCCTGCCTCATGCGCGAAGGCGTTAGCACCAACTATAGCCTTGTTGGGCTGTACCCGTATTCCCGTATATTGGGAGACCATCTGGCTTGTGCGGTGAATCTGCTCCGTCACGATATCGGTGTAACAGTCGAAGAGCGTGCGCCGCACCTTCAGGGCCATCACAACCTCTTCCAGCGGTGCGTTCCCCGCCCGCTCCCCAATGCCGTTGATCGTGCACTCAACCTGCCGCGCACCCGCCTTGACACCGGCAAGCGAATTGGCTGTAGCCAGCCCCAGGTCGTTGTGGCAGTGCGTCGAGATGATGCAACGCTCAATGCCGCGCACGTTCTGCCTGATGCCAGCGATCAGCGCGCCAAACTCATCCGGCAGGCAGTAGCCGACCGTGTCCGGGATGTTGAGGACTGTTGCCCCCTCTTCAAGGACCGCCTCCAGCACCTCGTAGAGGAACTCAGGATCCGAGCGACCCGCGTCCTCCGGCGAAAACTCCACGTCCTCGCATTTCTCCTTGGCATAGGCCACCATTTCGCGCGCAACCTTTAGCACCTGCTGCCGCGTCATGCGCAGCTTGTGCTCCAGGTGGATATCAGAAGTGGCGATAAAGGTGTGTATGCGCGGCCGTGCTGCATGCCGGACGGCTTCCCAGGCCTTGTCGATATCGTCCTTCGTCGTACGCGCCAGCGCGCAGATCACCGGTCCCTCTACTTCTAGGGCTATCTGGCGCACCGCAGCCAGGTCGCCAGGCGAAGCAGCTGGGAAACCAGCCTCAATCACATCAACGCGCAAGCGGGCAAGCTGCTTGGCAACGTCGAGCTTTTCCTCCATCGTCATCGTCGCGCCTGGCGACTGTTCCCCATCCCGGAGGGTGGTGTCGAAAATGTAGACCTTTTCCATCTTTGACCTCGCTCCTTATTCTCACCTAAGCCGCAGAACCGCCTCACTTGACCAACCGCAGATGAAAGACCCTCACGCGAGCAGGCAAGGCCATCCTCCAGAGACACCACCCCCTTCCTTCCTCAGGGCTGCACCGCAGGCTCCCGACCTCTCACCGCCGCTGCCGCAGCCACGGCATCATGGCGCGCAGCTCAGCGCCCACCTTCTCAATGAGGTGCTGTCTCTCACGCCGCCTCATGGCGTTGAAGGCCGGCCGCCCCGCCATGTTCTCCAGGATCCACTGGCGCGCGAAAGTGCCATCCTGGATCTCGCGCAGCATCTGCCGCATTTCCTGGCGCGTCTGCTCCGTGATAATCCGCGGCCCACAGACATAATCGCCATATTCCGCCGTATCGCTCACCGAGTAGCGCATGTAGCTCAACCCGCCCTGATACATGAGGTCGACAATGAGCTTGAGCTCGTGCAAGCACTCGAAGTAGGCGATCTCCGGCTGGTAGCCGGCCTCGACCAGCGTCTCGAAGCCAGCCTTGATCAGCGCCGTGACTCCTCCACAGAGGACGGCCTGTTCGCCGAAGAGATCCGTTTCCGTTTCCTCCGCAAAGGTCGTCTCGATGACGCCCGCCCGCGTGCACCCGAGGCCGCGCGCGTAGGCGAGGGCGGTCTGCTTGGCCTTGCCCGTGTAATCCTGATAGACGGCAAGAAGCGCCGGCACGCCACCACCTTCCGTATACACCTGGCGCATCATGTGGCCTGGGCTCTTGGGGGCGACCATGCTCACATCGATGT
>JAPWUW010000248.1 GCA_028275325.1 Anaerolineae bacterium
GGTTCACATCTTTGCCGGGAGCCGATGCCGCCGATGGCGGAGCTCAAGCGCGACATGGAAAACCTGCGGCGGCATGGGTTCAACCTGGTGAAGCTGCAGGAGCACTGGCAGGTGGATGAGCCGCTGGAAGGGCGTTACGACTTCTCTCGCTATGAGGAGCTCATCGAGCATGCTGCAAAGCTGGAGATGGGAGTCTACATAGGCCTCACTTGCGAACAGGCGCCGGCGTGGCTGTGGCGCAAGCACCCGGATTGCCGCATGGTCGGCCGAAACGGGCTGCCAATAGCATATGAGGCGCAGTCGACACTCCCCTCCGATGGCAAGCCGGGCCCGTGCTACGACCACCCGGGCGCGCGTGCCGACATGGAGCGGTTCATCTCCAGGTTAGTGCAGATTCTTGGCCGCTATGAGAATGTCCTTGTCTGGAACACGTGGCAGGAGATCGGCTATTGGGCCGAGGGCCTGGTGGGCCAGGATGTCTGTTACTGCGAGCACACGCTGGCCCACTTTAGGCGCTGGCTGGAGCAGAAGTACGGGGATCTGGATGGCCTCAACAGAGCCTGGAACACGCGCTACCTGGATTGGAGTTACGTGCAGCCGGATAGGGGCGCGCGGGAGCTGCCCTTGCCGCAGAGCGTGGACTGGCGCTACTTCATGGCCAATGTGCAGATCGCTTCCGTGCTGCGGGCGCGAGTTGAGGCCATTCGCCGAGCCGACCCGCTGCGCAGACCGGTCTTCGCGCATGTGGCCGCCCCAACCGTCGGTGCCGGGCGGGATTGGACTTACGCTCGCTGTCACGACTTCGTCGGTTCCTCCTGCTATCCGGCCTGGGCACCATTTCGCCGCTGGGATGACTGTGCTCCGGTTCCGGGCGTGCCGCCGGACGAGCACGAAGCGCTTCTCGCTGAGATGCATAACGGGGTGGCACTGCAGTTTGATTACGTGCGCTCGTTCAACCGACGGGGAGCGCCGATCTGGGCAGCCGAATTCCAGGGCGGACCGGTGAGCACAAACCTGCACAAGGGGCGCGTTCCTTCCCCCAGGGACATTCGCCGCTGGATGCTCACGGCTATTGGGTCCGGGGTGACGGCGATCTCCTTCTGGGTGACGAGGGCGGAGATCATGGCACCGGAGCAGAATGGTTTCAGCCTGCTGGATAGCGAAGGGGAGAGTACGCCGCGTTACGAGGAAGCAGCGCGCATTGGGCGGGCGCTCCTGCAGCACGGCGACCTGTTCGGCCGCCCATCTTGGGGTGGAGCGCCGGTTGGCATACTGGTGAACGAGTGGAACTACGTCCTTTGCAGCACCATGGCGCCAGCAGCGGAACACCTGTCTTACGATGTGCGCGGGTGGCACCGGCTCCTGTGGCGGGCGGGAATCCCGGTCGATTTTGTTGAACTCACGCACGCTTCCGCCGCAGAGCTGGCCGAGTATCGCGCGCTTGTGTTGCCGTTCCCGATTTCCCTTTCGGAGGAACTTGCAGCCAAGCTGGCTCGCTACGTGGAGGACGGGGGCAATTTGATATGCGAAGCCTGCCCTGGCCGGCTGAGTGAGCACGCCTTCTGCAGGCGGGCAGAGCTCTCGCCAACAATGCGCTCGCTGCTGGGGGTGCGGCACGAATCGCTGGCTGTCGTGCGTGAGCCGGAGGGGCAGGCGCGCTGGACGCCCGCAGAGCGCACCTGGGGAGAGTTCGTCGGGCCAGCGCAGCTTGAAGGAGTGAGCCCGCTGGTGGGCCGGCGGCTTCGTGCTCATGTGTACCTTGAGACTTATTCGCTTGAGGGGGCTGAGCCGCTCTTCATGCATGGCGAGGCAGTTGCAGGAACCGTGCGCGCGGTTGGACGTGGCAGGGCCTGGCTTCTTGGCACGTTGGTGGGCCACAGCGGCACTGCCTACCGGGAGCGCGAAACTGATGAGGCGATCCGGGATCTTCTATCGCTGTGTGGTGTGGCCCCGGCGCACAGCGGCAGGCTGCTCTTGCGGCGGCGCGTGACTCAGGACAAGGAGGCCTGGCTTTTCACAAACCCTGAGCGGGAGGCTATAGCGGAGGAAGTGGATGTCTCCGGTTGGCGTAAGGTGAGCGACCTTCTCGGTGAGCCATTGAAGCGGCTCGGCGAGCGGGTGTGGGTTGAGGTGCAGCCACTGGATGTGCGTGTGCTGATCCTGGAAAGGTGAGTTTCGTCACAGAAGCGTGGTGGGCAGGCGGCGGAGGGAGCAGTGAGGCTTTTGTGCATTGAGCCAACAGTGTTCTTCTTGCGTGGTCAAAGTGGCTTGCGCCAACTGGTGCGGCTGCTCGTAGACAACCCGGGCCCCGAGCGGGCGGCAAGGCTTGTCGTGGTTGCTCCCGGCGTGGAGGAGAGCAGCCTCCTTGGGCCTGTCCGCTCTGGCCAAAGCCGGGTTGAGGTAACTGTGCCGGACTGGCGAGAGCCGGTGCGGGTGCGCTTTGAGCTCTGGGCAGACGGGCAGCGCGCCGACGCGCGCGAGCTCGAGTGGCAGCCCGCAAA
The DNA here is from genome assembly GCA_028275325.1 of Anaerolineae bacterium. Classification (GTDB taxonomy): domain Bacteria; phylum Chloroflexota; class Anaerolineae; order DRVO01; family DRVO01; genus JAPWUW01. Next base: position 2,502 of record JAPWUW010000248.1, read on the forward strand.
GCACTGGGAGGTGCACCTCGTTCACACGTCTCATCATGACCTGGGCTACACAGACTTGCCGAGCAATGTGCTGCGCGAGCACGATCGCTTCTTCGAGCAGGTGCTGGAGTTTTGCCAGGAAACGGATTCGTTCCCCGAGGACAGCCGCTTCCGCTACTCCGTTGAGCAGGCGTGGTCAGTACTGCACTTCCTGGAGAATGCCCAGCGCGAGAAGGTGACCTCTCTTGTGAGGCTCATGCGCGCAGGGCGGGTGGAGGTCACCGCTTTCTTTGGCAATGAGACAAGTGAGCTCTGCTCCCATGAAGAGCAGGTGCGGCTGCTCTACCCGAGCTGGCGCATCCGGCGTCGCTGGGGAATCGCCGTTCAAACGGCCGAGCTCAACGACATTCCGGGCATTTCCTGGGGGCTGGTAAGCGTCCTGGCTGGTGCTGGCATCCGGTACTTTGCGCCGATGGTTCCGGATTATTTCCGGTGGGGATTCACAGTGCATCCTTTCTGGGATGAGGAAGCAGTGCTCCCGCGGGATCTGCCCGGGGCTTTTTGGTGGCAGGGACCAAATGGGCGCCGCGTCCTCTTTTGGTATGGCGGCACTCTCTGGCTCTGGGACTACGAACATGCGCTGGCTGAGGTGGAAGCTTACCTGAGCCAGCTCGAGAGGCGCGGCTACCCCCATGAGCTGGTGCGCGTGCGCTTTCAGGGCGGGCAGCGCGACAACTCACCGCCGGATATTCGCCTGAGCTTGATTGTGCGCCAGTGGAATGAGCGCTGGGCCTTCCCGCGGCTGATCGTCTCGACGAACGCTCTCTTCTTCCGGCGGTTTGAGGTTCTTTACGGCAGCCAGTTGCGGACACTGCGGGGTGACCTGCCGAATACGGACTACACCGTTGGTGCAGTGAGTACCGCGAAGGAGACCGGTATCAACCGCTTGGCACATGAGACCATAGCTGCTGCCGAACGGTTTGCTGCCTTTGCTTCCGCCCTTGCGGGATGTACTTACCCAGCTGATGTGCTGGCCGAAGCCTGGGATGCGGCCATGCTGTACGACGAGCACACCTGGGGAATGTCCCAGTGTTATGGGCCGGCACAGGAGGCGTGCTTCAGCCAGAAGGGGCAAAACGCTTACCGGGCAGCCGCTTTGGGGCACAATGTGCTTGTCAAGAGCACAAACCGAATCGCAGATGGGCTTTGCCTTGCGGAAGATGGCTACTACGTGGCGGTTTTCAACCCGCTCTCTTTTGCCCGTTCGGATGTCGTGCGAGCGCTCTTTCACCAGCAGGAGCCGTGTTCTCGCCCGATGTACTGGCAGCCGTCCGGCCAGCCGGGTGCTCCTGCTATGCTCGTGAGCGGCACCGCCGTTGGGCGCAATGTCCTCCACTTGCCCGCGAGGCTGGCAGCGGCGCAGTTTGCCCTGGTGGACGTGGAAACGGGAAAGCAGGTGCGGCATCAGGTGCTGCCACTTGGTGGCTACCTTCGCCCCTGCCCGTTCGCGGGCTACCGAGCTGGCCTCACCGATGTAGATCCTGGCCACGGGTATGAGCTGGTCTTCTGGGCGGAGAACGTGCCCGCTTGTGGCTATCGGCTTTACCGGCTGGTGGAGGGTGAGGAGGCCAGACATGAGTGCGGGGATCTGTGCGTTGGCGAGTACTGGCTGGAAAACAGCTACTATCGGCTGGAGCTGGACCCGCGGACTGGCGCAGTGGCAAGCCTGTGGGACAAGGAGTTGGGCCGAGAGCTTGTGGACGCGGAGTCGGCGCGGCGGCTGAACCAGCTCGTTGTGCGGCGTGCCCGCACTGGCGAGGAGGTGCCATTCCGGTTGGACAGAGTGGAGATAGGCGCAAAAGGGCCGCTTTGCGCGAGCCTGCTCGTGTATGGGAGTGCAGA
>JAPWUW010000249.1 GCA_028275325.1 Anaerolineae bacterium
CTGGCGGCACTTACGGCAAAGAGCACCGTCACCGTGACGAACTGGGCCCTCAGCCGGCGCCCCTCCTGCACCGTTGGCCGGCTGTTCGCGGGCTGGGCCGGGCCCGCACCCGCTTCCGCAAGGCCTGGGGTCTCCTCGTCTGCAAGCGCCATCGGCAGGGCAGCAAGCAGCCCCACCGCCGCCCCCACTATGAGACTTCCCCTGTAGGCCGGGATCGATTCTGCCGTGGGCAGAGAAAGGAGCACGCGGAAAAGCTCCGGCAGCTGCCCGCCGACAATGCTGCCCACCAGCCCCGCCGCCGAAATCGCCGCTGAGTTGGCTGCAAACAACAGGGTCCTCTCTGCCCGGGAGCTATTGCGCACGAGGTAGGGGGTGTAGGGGACAATGCGCATCGCGAGGCCCGCGCCCAGCACCGCGTTCAGCAGCACAAGAAGCGCCGGGCTCGTCCAGACGCACAGCAAGAGTGAGCTCAGGCCCATGACCACCGTGCCCCACAGGAGCATGTTCCGGTACCCGAAGCGAGGGGCCAGGTTGCCGCTCGGCAGGGCAGCAAAAGCCATGGCACCTGTCTGCACGAACGAAAGCAGCCCGATGAAATCCTCCCGGTAGCCGAGCTGCACCAGGTACAGGTTGTACAGGAGCATGAAAATGCCCGAGAGCCCAACATTCGACAGGAAAACTGTCCAGAGAAAGAGCCAGGCATTGCGGCTCACTTTCTGCGCCTGTTGCTGCAAGCGCGCGACAGCCGCCCACACCATACCATCTCCTCAGTGTCTTCCAGCCGCACCTCTGGCCGCACAAAAGCGTAGTATAGAAGCCCCGCGCTGCCAGGCAAAGAACCCAACGCGCCCGCCCCTCCTGCTGCCAACGCGCGTTGGCGGCCAATGTGGTAGCTCCGGAGGTGTCCCCACCCGCCCGCCCTGCGGGTTGGCGCCCCTCGTGGGGGCGGGTGGGTGGGAGAGACATGCCCCTCGGGCGGGGCACCCGCGGCCAAGGTGCGGTGGGAGTGGCGGGCGTTGCTATTGGGGGTGCCCGCTGGCCTCTGACGTGGCCCTCTTACTGAAACATCTCTCTATGCCAAGGCACTTTGGCCGCCATTGTCGCAATCCAGGACTTATTCCCGCCCGCCCACCCCTCTCGGTGCCAAAGCACGTAGGCCGACATTGTTGCGCTCGAGGAACTGCCCCGCCCACCCGCCCCCAAAGGCCGAGCCAAACCGCAGGGCGGGCGGGTGGGAGAGCCAATCGCCTCGGATGCCGCACCTAAGGCCAAGGTGCGGTGGGACCGAAAAAAGGGCGGGTGAGCGGGGTTTGTCTCAATTTACACACGAGCGGCCAGGGTGCATAGGCAATCGCGAGGGTTTCCTTGACGAAAACGCGGCAGCCGCCAGGGTGCACTGCCATGGGCCCCAAGTCCATCTGGAACCGCGCTTTCTTCGCCCTCGCGGCTCTGGCCTTGGGGCATCTCTTCCTGCCAAAGCACATTGGCGGCCAGTGTGGCAGCTCAGGAGGTATTCCCACCCGCCCGCCCTGCGGGTTGGCGCCCCTCGTGGGGGCGGGTGGGTGGGAGAGACGTGCCCCTCGGGCGGCGCACCCGCGGCCAAGGTGCGGTGGGAGTGGCGGGCGTTGCTGTTGGGGGTGCCCGCTGGCCTCTGACGTGGCCCTCTTACTGAAACATCTCTCTATGCCAAGGCACTTTGGCCGCCATTGTCGCAATCCAGGACTTATTCCCGCCCGCCCACCGCTCTCGGTGCCAAAGCACGTAGGCCGACATTGTTGCGCTCGAGGAACTGCCCCACCCACCCGCCCCCCAAAGGGAGCGCCAAGGTGCAGGGCGGGCGGGTGGGAGAGACAAGTCTCTGGAGCGCCACACTTGCGGCCAAAGCGCATCGGCACCGGCAGGTGCTGCCCTCAGAAGCGCTCTCTGCCGCGGCACCCGGGCTAGGCTGTAGATCGGCTCTTGGTGAGTCTTTTGGCCGCTGAGGTTGCCCCCTTGTTGAAGCATGTGTCGCTGCCAACGCGCGTTGGCGGCCAACGTTGCAGCTCAAGAGGTATTCCCGCCCACCCGCCCCCAAAGGGAGCGCCAAGCCGCAGGGCGGGCGGGTGGGAGAGCCAATCGCCTCGGATGCCGCACCTAAGGCCAAGGTGCGATAGCGGCAGAGCGGCTTGGCCCTCTAGCGGGCCAGAACGTCGTTCAACTTGAGCAGGCTGAGGTCGAGCGGCTTCTTGTTGGCCACCACCTCAGCCAGGGGTGTTGTGCGCACCTCCCCCTTGATCTGGCCAACGAGGACGCCGTGCTCTCCCCGTGCCAGGGCCTCCACGGCCTCGGCCCCAAGCCATGTGGCAAGCAAGCGGTCGAAGGCGCCGGGGTTGCCGCCACGCTGCACGTGCCCGAGGATCGTCACCCGCAGCTCGAAGCCAATCTCCCCCTGGTGCTCCCGAAAGTGAGCGGCCAGCGCTTCCGCATTGTACTTGGCTCCCTCGGCCACGACCACAATCGCGTGGGACTTGCCGCGGCGGTAGGCCTCGCTCAAGAGCCGCACGACCTCATCTGGGTTCGTCTCCACCTCCGGGATGACGATGGCCTCGGCGCCGCCGGCGATCCCCGCCATGAGGGCGAGGTAGCCGCAATCCCGCCCCATGACCTCCACCAGGAAGGCCCGCTCCAGGGAGGTGGCCGTCACCTTCAGCCGGTCGATCGACTCCAGAGCGATGTTGAGTGCGGTATCGACCCCGATGGTGATATCGGAGCCGTAGAGGTCGTTATCGATCGTGGACGCCACGCCAACGACGGGGAACCCCATCTGAGAGAGGTGGTAAGCGCCTGTCTGCGAGCCATTGCCCCCGATGACGACGAGGCCGTCGATCCCAAAGCTCCCGAGGGCATGGAGGGCCTTGCTGCGGCCAGCTTCCGTCTTGAACTCGCTGCTGCGCGCTGTGCCCAGGATTGTGCCGCCGTGCTGCATGATGCTGCTCACGTCGCGCGCACCAAGCGGCACAAAATTGCCGGCAATGAGGCCAGCATACCCCTGCCGCACGCCGTAGACCTCCCACCCCTTGGCGAGCGCCGTCCGCGTGACGGCACGTATGGCAGCGTTCATGCCGGGGGCATCGCCACCGCTTGTCAACACCGCAATGCGACGCACTCTGCATCCTCCTCTTGCCTGCGGCGCTTTAATCCCTCTCCTCGGACATGGGCGGCAGGTGCGGCTGCGCTGGGCCGGGCCGCTGCACGGCTGCCTTGCCCAGGACGAAGCCGGCCACAGCAGCAAGTATCGGCCCGATCTGCCCGCTTTCCAGGACACCCACCAGACCCAGGATGATCACCCCGAAGATGATGGTGAGCACAGCTGTGAGCTCGATGAAGAAGGCGGCGTTGATCCCCATGCCAGCCACCGTGAGGCTTGCCGGCACCAGGGATTCAGCCTCCTGCACGGCCTGCTCGTAGATCTGCCGCAGCTTGGCCTTGTGCTCGGCCTCAAGCTTCTCCCGCTGGCGGCGCAGCTCCGCAATCCGCTCCTCGCGCAGCCGGCCAGAAAGCTCCTTGCCGATTTGTTCCATCTCCCACTCGAGCTGCTGCAGGTCCGCGCGTTCTTCCTCGGAGAGCTCCCCGCGTTGCCGCAGCTCCTGCGCCATGGCCGTGAGCATCTCCAGCCGCTTGCGCTCCTGCTCTCGCAGCTGCTGCAGCTGCTCCGGTTCCTCCCAATCCGGGTATTCCCACGTTGGAAAGCGGAAGCTCTCCTCGAGCCCAGCCTGGCGCAGCAGCCGCCGGTAGCGGGAATCCACGACAGCATCCCGCAAGAGGCGACGGTGCACATCCGTGGTGCGGATGTTGTTGATGTACCAGTAGACGAGGAAAAGGGCGGTCATGAGGGCAAGCAGAGAGAAAAGCACAATGAGCAAGATCATCCACGGATCCAACTTGGCGATCGTCGAGCCATTGTAAGTGGTAGGGATGGGTGTCCCAACCGGCACGAGAGCGATCGTTGGCGTCAGGGTTCCCATACTCAGCTGCCTCCTGGCGTTCTTGTGCCGCTCACGCCCGCCGCCAAGCGGCGACCGCCGGCCGCTGCGAAGCAGTTTACACCAGCTGAGCCGCGCCGTCGAGCGCAGAAATGGTCCCCGGCGCCGCCAGGAAACAGCGCTGCCCCCCACAGGGCGCCGCAGAGAGCGCGGTGCTCAATGCTGCTGCCGCCGGCCCGGAGCCAGGATGCCAAGCAGCACAGCTGCGCCGACGGCCGCTCCGGCGAGCCAAAGCTCAGGCGGCAGCGCGCGCACGGCCCGCCGCAACAGCTTCCATACTTCCTGTGCTTCCCTCTTGCGCACGTGCAAGCGCATTGCTACCTCCGCACTTGGCGCGCAAGCCCCTCATGCAG
>JAPWUW010000026.1 GCA_028275325.1 Anaerolineae bacterium
CCTTCCCGGCCATCTTTCCCTCCCTGGCGGACACCGCCGGCCTTCCGGGGCGGCCGTGCCAAGTATCCGGCTTTGGTGGCGGCTGTCAAAGCGCCGCGTGGGCGGCAGCCGGGCTACGGCACTGCCTCTGCCTGCCGCAACCGACGGCCGTCCGCCTGGCCCTGCATGCACATTTGACAACGGGCCCCCCTCTGCTATGGTCAGGCGCGAGCACACACTCTTACGGAGGGATCGCGTCATGGCAGGAGAGACGCTGCGCGTGCTTGCCTTCGGGGCCCACCCCGATGATTGCGACATCAACGTTGGTGGCCTGGCGGTGAAATACGCTCGGCTCGGGCACAAGGTGAAGTTCGTCTCGCTCACCAATGGGGATACGGGACACTTCTCGATGGGCGGCGGGCCGCTAGCCAAGCGGCGCCAGGAGGAGGCCCAGCGCTCAGCCAGGATCGCTGGCATCGAGTACGAGGTTCTGGACATCCACAACGGCCAGCTCCTGCCCACCCTGGAAAACCGCTGGCGAGTCGTCTGCATCATCCGCGAGTTCCAGCCGGATCTCATCATCACCAACCGGCCAAACGACTACCACCCCGACCATCGCTACGGGTCACAGCTTGTGGCAGATGCCGCCTATACCGTCACCGTCCCCAACGTCATGGCGCTCACGCCGCACCTCAACTACAACCCCGTAGTTGCCTACTGGGGCGATCGTTTTCGGCGCCCTTACCCCTTCACGCCAGATGTGGCCGTGAGCATCGACGATGTCATAGAAGTGAAGCTCGACATGCTGCACTGTCATGAGTCCCAGTTCTATGAGTGGCTACCGTACAACCAGAACAGGCTGCACGAGGTGCCGCAAGGGGATAGGGAGCGGCGGGCCTGGCTGGCAGCGCAGCGGCTGCCCGCCATGGCAGCCGAGGCCGATCGCTGCCGGGAACTGCTCAAGCGCCTCTATGGGGAGGAGCGCGGCGCAGTCGTGCGCTATGCCGAGGCACTGGAGTTTGGCGAATACGGCGGCGCCGTCACGGATGAGCTCTTCAGTCGCCTCTTCCCTTTCTTTGGCTCCTGCTGAGGCGCGCTCGCTGCGCGCACGTGGTCACAGCCCGGCCGAGGGTGCCTTGCTGCATAACAGCGTTCGTTGTAAACTTGTGGTGTCCTTACAGTTCGTAGTTCAGCGAAAGGTTCCGAGGAAGCGCATCCGATGGTTCGCTCGGGCAAGGAACAGGCACTGGAAGCCGTGCTCTCTGAGCTGCACCGCCGCTATGGCGATGGGGTGATCATGCGCCTTGGGTCGGGCTCCATGGCCAAGGTGGACGTCATACCAACTGGGTCATTGGCACTCGATATCGCCCTCGGCGTGGGCGGCATTCCGCGGGGCCGCGTGACGGAGGTCTACGGCCCCGAATCCTCCGGCAAGACCACCCTCTGCCTGCACGTCATTGCGGAAGCGCAGCGCATGGGCGGTTACGCTGCCTTCATCGACATGGAACACGCCCTGGATCCGTTCTACGCGCAGCGTGTGGGCGTCAACGTGGAGGATCTTTATGTCTCCCAGCCCGATACGGGGGAGCAAGCCCTCGAGATAGCCGAGGCGCTTGTGCGCAGTGGCGCCATTGACGTGGTTGTCATCGATTCCGTTGCGGCCCTTGTGCCCCGCGCCGAGATCGAGGGCGAGATGGGCGATAGCCACCCTGGCCTGCAGGCCCGGCTGATGAGCCAGGCTTTGCGCAAGCTCTCTGGCGCCATCAAGCAGTCGAACACGGCCATGATCTTCACCAACCAGATCCGCATGAACATTGGCGTGGTGTACGGCAGCGCTGAGACGACGCCTGGCGGCCAAGCTCTCAAGTTCTACTCCTCCATTCGGCTGGACATGCGCCGGCTCGAGGCCATAAAACAGGGCAGCGAGATCATTGGCAACCGGGTGCGCGTGACAGTGCGCAAGAACAAGCTGGCGCCACCCTTCCGCAAGGCCGAGTTCGACATCATGTACAACGAGGGGATCTCGCACGCGGGCGATGTGCTCGACCTGGCGGTTGAGACCGGGGTGGTGGAGAAGCGCGGCTCGTACTACTCCTTTGCCGAGACGCGGCTCGGTCAGGGCAGGGAGGCAGCCAAGGAGTTCCTGCGCCAGAATCGGGACCTGATGCTGGAGATTGAGAATCGCATAAGGCAACAGTACGGGCTGCCGCTCGTTGCGGCGGCGGCAGCGGGTTCCGGTGGCGAGGAAGCGCGCAGAGTAGAAGCGGGGTCCAAGGCTTAGCCGTGAACCGGGCGATTGCCCGGTTCTTGTGTTCCGGTTGTGCCGAGGTAAAGTATGGAGCTGTAAGGGGCCAGCCCAAGAGGGCCAGGCTGTCAAATTGGTGTGGCCGGGGGTGGTGCCTGTGTTCGTTCAGGTGAGCCGGCGGCAGGCGTGGGGTTGGCCCTGGTAAACAGCACAATCCCGTCCTTGCGGAGGCTATGGCGTGCTCGATCGCCATGGCCTTCTGCGTTAACTGCAGCAGCAAGCAGCAAGCAAGAAGGAGGCCATGGGGCGGGTCGTCACTGCTCTCGTCCCCCGTGCAGGGCGACGCGAGCAAGAAGTTGATCTTTTCATTGACGGGCAGTTCTGCGCCCGGCTCCTCTCGCTCACGGCCGCGCAGCTTGCCCAAGGGCAAGAGCTTTCGCAGGAGCAGGTCGAAGCTCTCCTGCAAGATGACGAGGCCAACCGCGCCCAAGAGCGCGCCCTGCGGCTCCTTGAGCACAGGCCGCGCTCCCGCGCTGAGCTCGAGAAGCGCTTGCGTCAAGCTGGCTTTGCCCCCGCAGCAATTGCCAAAGCCCTGGAGCGCCTCGCGCGCGTCGGCCTTGTCGATGACCATGCCTTCGCGCGTTATTGGGTGGAGCAGCGGCTTGCCTTCCGGCCCCGCAGCACGCGTGCCCTTCGCTACGAGCTGCGCGCCCAGGGGGTGAACCCCGAGGCCATCGCTGCAGCGCTGCAGAGCGTCGACGATACAAGGGCGGCGCTCGAGCTTGCCCGGGCACAGCGCCGCCGCGAGGCAGAAGACGAAAGCGCTTACCGGCGTCGCCTCGCGGCACTGCTGCGGCGCCGCGGCTTCAGCTACGGGACAGTCCGCGCCGTTCTTGAGGCTATCAGCAAGGACGAGGAGTAAGAGCGAGCCCATGTTGCCATAGCGAGTTGTGAAAGAGTTGGCACAGAAAGCATGAGATTCTATCACTATCGAGGGAAGAGTGTGGGAAATGCAGACAACGACATGGATTATTATCACAGCATTCGCCTTGCTCGCCGGGTTGGCGGGTGGCTACGCCCTCAGCCGCTCGCTTGCCAAGCGCCGCACCGGCGAAGCCCAGGACGAGAGAGAGCGCATCCTTGAGCAGGCCCGCGCTGAAGCGCGAGAGATTGTGCTTCGCGCCCGAGATGAGGCCCTGGCCCTCCGGCATGAGGCCGAAGAGCAAGAACAGCGCACGCGCCGGGAACTTCAGGCCTATGAGGATCGGCTCCGCCGGCGTGCGGAGGCACTCGACCAGAAGCAGGAGCAGCTGGAGGAGCGCTCCCGCAGGTTGGATCAGCGCCAGAGCCGCCTGGATAAGCTGGCAAACGAGCTTGCCAAGATGGAGGAGGAGCGGCAAAGGGAACTCCAGCGCATCGCCGGCCTGACCCAGGAAGAGGCAAGGCAGATTTACCTGGAGCAAGTGGCCCAGCAATGCCGTCAGGATGCCGCTCGGCTCATCCGCGAGATAGAGGCCCAGGCGCGCGAGGAAGCGGAGAGGCAGGCCCGCTGCATCATCACCGGTGCAATCCAGCGCTTGGCCTCCGAACAGGTGGCCGACACCACCGTCTCCACCGTCGAGCTGCCATCGGATGAGATGAAGGGCCGCATCATCGGGCGCGGCGGCCGCAACATCCGCGTCATCGAAAACATCACCGGGGTCGACCTCGTAGTCGACGACACGCCAGAGGCCGTAACTATCTCCAGCTTCGACCCGGTTCGGCGGGAGATAGCGCGCCTGGCACTCACCCAGCTCGTCCAGGATGGACGCATCCACCCGGCCCGGATCGAGAAGCTGGTGGAGAAGGCGCGCCAGGAGGTGGAGGCCATCATCGAGCAGGCCGGCAGGGATGCTGCCTACCAAGTGGGCGTCCACAACCTGCACCCTGAGCTCATCAAGCTCTTGGGAAGGCTGCGCTTTCGCACGAGCTACGGCCAGAACGTCCTCGCCCATTCGGTGGAAACAGCCTTGCTCGCCGGGATGATGGCCGGTGAGCTGAAGGCCGATATCCAGCTTGCCAAGTTGGGAGGGCTCCTCCATGACCTCGGCAAAGCTGCAGATCACGAGCTTGAGGGGCCACATGCGCTCATCGGCGTGGAGCTTGCCAAGAGGTTCAACCTCCCGCCCCTCGTTCTCAACTGCATTGCTGCCCACCACGGCGAGGAGGAACCTCAATGCCTGGAAGCCATTCTCGTCGAAGCCGCGGATGCCATCAGCGGCGCCCGCCCAGGGGCACGCCGCGAAGCGCTTGAGACTTATGTGAAGCGCGTCCGCGCCCTCGAGGAACTGGCCACTTCGTTCAAGGGCGTCGCTCAAGCTTACGCTATCCAAGCTGGGCGGGAGCTGCGCATCATCGTCCGGCCGGAAGAAGTGGATGACCTGGCAGCAATCGAGCTCGCCAAGGGCATTGCCAGGAAGGTGGAAGAAAACCTGCAGTACCCGGGCCAGATTAAAGTGACCGTCATCCGCGAGACAAGGGCGGTAGATTACGCCCGTTGAGCGCCAGGGTGGGCCCCGCATGCTATCGGGGCCCACCGCGCCTTTTTCCCCTTTCCCTCCAGCTTGCGTTATCCTTGGCCGCCGTGGAAAGGAAAGTTCTCCTTTCACACCCCACGGATGCTAGGAGGGCCGTGACGATGCAACCCAGCACAGGCAAGCCATGGGAGCTCATTTTCCTGGGGACGGCGGCGGCAGAGGGCTATCCGGCGCCTTTCTGCAGCTGCCCGCGCTGCGCCGCCGCGCGGCTCAATGGCGGCAGAGACCTGCGGCGTCGCAGCGCTCTTCTCGTCAACGCCGATTTGCTCATTGACTTTGGGCCGGACGTGTTCTGCGCCTTTCAGCAGCTTGGGCTCACAGCGACGCATCTGCGCCTTCTTCTCATCACCCATGCCCACGCCGACCACCTCGCGCCTGAGAACCTGGAATACCGCAGGCACCCCTTTCGCGGCGAGACGCCCCTGCCGCCGCTCACTATCTGCGGTCCCCAGGACGCGCTGGACCTGATCATACCCGTCATGGGCCGGCACATGGAAGATGCGCGCCTGCGCTTGCTGCCCCTGCGCGCCGGAGAGACCATAGAAGATGGCCGTTACACGGTGTACGCGCTGCCAGCGGCTCACGGGGAGGAGGGCATGGAGTGTCTGCTCTACCTTATCGAGGGGGAGGGCAGACGCTTCCTCTACGCCACGGATACCGGCCCCTTCCCGGAAGGAGCATGGGCTTGCCTGCGGGAGCGCCCGCCTCAGCTTGCCATCCTCGATGCCACTATGGGAACCCTTCGCGGCGAGCACCATATGGGCATCGAGCAGGTGAAGGCGCTCGCTTCGCAACTGAGGGGCCTCTCGGCATCAATCGTCTGCGTGGCGCATCACTTCTCGCACAACGCCAACCCGAGCTACGAGGAACTCATCCGGATCTATGGGCAGGATGGCATTCGCGTGGCCTACGACGGCCTGCGGCTCTACCTGTAAGCCGCTCTGCGCAGCCGCGGGGGCTCGGTGCGGCAAGGGTCAGGGAGTGCTAAAATGCGGCCCGGCATGTTGCCGGAGATAAACGGCCAGGAGGGCTAAAAAGTATGGAAACTCTCTATGTCGGCTTCATCGGTGTCGGGGGCATGGGCCAGTATCATCTGAAGCAAGTCTCAAGGCTGCCTGGGGTGAAGGTCGCAGCCGTCTGCGACGTAAACGCAGACCTGGCTCAGGCCATGGGGACGCAATATGGGGCACAGGCCTATACCGATCACCATGAGATGCTGGAGAAGGAAAGGCTCGATGCGCTTTACGTCGTCGTTCCGCCCTATGCACATACGGATGCGGAAATCATCGCTGCGCGCAAGGGGATTCATCTATTCGTCGAGAAGCCGGTGGCGCTCACGCTCGAGAAGGCACTGGAGATAGAACAAGCAGTGCGAGAGGCCGGCATCATCACGTCGGTCGGCTATGTGCTGCGCTATTACGAGACGGCCACGCGCATGCGCCAGCACCTTAGCGGGCGGGACTTAGCTCTGGTATCCGTCTATCGCTGGGGAGGTGTGCCCGGTGTGCCCTGGTGGGGGCTCATGTCCCGCTCGGGGGGCCAGATAGTGGAGCAGACGACCCACCAGGTGGATCTTGTCCGGTACATGACGGGCAAGGAGATCACCCAGGTCTACGCCGATTACGACCTGCGCATACTGCCGCGCACACCCTACTGGGATATCCCCGATGTCTACTCCGTCGCCATGCGCCTGGAGGACGGCACGCCCGTCAGCCTCACAAGCACCTGCACCCTGCGCCGCGGCGGGGAGGCAGGGATCCGCTTTTTCATCGAGGACTACTGGGTAGACGTCACGGCTACAAGGATTCGCACCTACCCCGATACCATCATCGGGCTGGATGGCGAGTACAAGGAGGAAATGGATATTGACAGGGCATTCATCGAGGCGGTTCGCCTGCGCGACCCCTCGCTCGTGCGCTGCGACTATTCCGATGCAGTGCGCACCCTCGCCGTCACCCTAGCGGCAAACCAATCCGCAAGGACAGGCAAGCCGGTCACGTTGCGCCGGCCACTCCGCTGAGCGCAGCCATATCCGCACGCGGGTAGGTCGACTTGAGAGGAAGCATGTGAGCCAGCTGCTGGCTGCTTTCCTCCTGGGGATCGCGTTTTGCGCTCCTCCCGGCGCTGTGAACGCCGAGTCGCTTCGGCGCGGCCTCGCTCATGGCGCGCGCTCAGCCTTGGCCGTTCAGTGCGGTTCACTCCTTGGCGATCTCTTCTGGGCGGTGGCGGCGGTGCTGGGGCTGGGCTTCATTGCGAGCCAGCCAGCTATCAGGCTCGCGCTATCCGGCTTCGGCGCGGCACTGCTTGTGGCGCTGGCATGGCAATCTCTGCGCAGTGCTGCACAGGTGCCAGCCCTCAGGAGCCAGCCGCGGAATACTGGTGGCAGCCTGGCGATTGGCATTGCGCTCTCGCTCGGCAATCCATGGGGGCCAGCTTTCTGGGCCGGTGCGGGCCTCAGCCTGGCCACCGGTGGAGGCCCCACCGGCACACAGGCGCCCCTGTTTCTTGGCGGCTTCTTCCTTGGCGCCCTCACATGGGCGTTGCTTTTCAGCTGCCTGCTCGCCTGGGGACGCCAGTTCCTGCAAGGCGCCGCCATGCGCTGGGCAAGCGCGGCAAGCGGGCTCATCTTGCTTGTTTTTGCCATCAGGCTTGTGCTCAGCCTCTGGCCCCTGCCGCGGTAGGCGGCCTTGCACGCTCACTTGGCGTGCCTTTTCCCCACCCTGGCCTGGAGCCTTATACTGTCATTGAGAGGGGCCGCCAGCTGCTCATCCAACCCTGCAACTTGGGCCCCGGCAGAGGTTGAGCATGGAGATCGTCTGGTACGGACAGTCCTGCTTTCGCCTGCGCGACAAGGGCGTGACGGTCGTGACTGACCCCTACCCGAAGGAGGTCGGCCTGCGCCTGCCGCGCCTCAGCGCCGATGTCGTGACTATCAGCCACCCCCATAAGGGCCACAGCTGCGTAGAGGCCGTAAAAGGGCAGTACTTCGTTGTCGATGGGCCGGGTGAGTACGAGATCCGTGGGCTTTTCATCACTGGCATCGCCATGTTCCACGATTCAGCAGGGGGCCGGGAACGCGGGCGCAACACGATCTACATCTTCGAGTTCCCGAGTGCCGTCGTCTGCCACGCTGGAGATTTGGGCCACGTGCCAACACAGGCTCAGGTAGAGGAGATCGGCCACGTGGACGTACTGCTTTTGCCCGTGGGGGGCCGCTATACCATCAACGGCAAACAGGCTGCCGAAGTGGTCAGCCTGCTGGAGCCCTCAATTGTTGTCCCCATGCATTATGCGCTGCCCGGGCTCACGGTGGAGCTGGACGGGCCCGAGCTCTTCCTGCGCGAGATGGGCGTGAAGGAGGCGCAGACGCGCGACTCCCTCTCCATCGCAAGGGAGGGCTTGCCCGAGGAGACCGAAGTGGTCATTCTGGAACCAAAGACTAGCTAAAAGCACAGGAGTTCATGGAGGTACACCATGCCAAAGCTTCTCATGCGCTGGAACATCAAGCCTGGCAAGGAGGCCGAATACTTCGAGTACGTCTTGAAGGAGTTCGCCCCAGGCATAAGCAAACTGGGCCTGCAGCTTACCGAATCCTGGTACACGGTCTATGGCGAGGGACCGCAGATCCTGAGCGGGGCCGAGGCAGAATCCGACACAGCCATGGAAATGGCGCTGGAGGATGAGGCCTGGGAGCGGCTGACGGAAAAGCTCAAAGAATATGTGACGGATTTTGGCTACAAGGTGGTGCCGAGCACTGGCCGCTTCCAGCTGTGAGCCTCTGCGGCCAGCCTCGGCCCAGGAAGCCACTGCCTGCCCTAGAACGTGAGCACTCCCTTGATGTACTCAGGCGGCCTTGCTGCGGCGAGCTCCATCGCCTCCTGCACCTGCGTGAAGTGGTGCCGGTGCGTGACAAGCGCGCCCAAACTGAAAGTGCCGCGCTCAAGAAGCGCCACAGCGCGCGCCTGGCAATCGATGTTCCTGTCTGTGCCCATGACAGGAGAGGGGTTTAGGACCTTGAGGCCGCGAACGTGCCAGAGGCTCATATCCACCTGGCGCGGGGAGTGGTGCCAAGCGAAGATCGCCAGGCGGCCGCCCGGCCGCACAAAGCTGCCTGCAGCCTGCAGCGGGCCCTCCGCCCCAGCCGCCTCCACCACCAGGTCGAAAGGTTCCTCCTTCAGCGCAGCAAGCTCGTCCCTCCCCTGCTGCGTCCCGCTGCAGATAGCGCGCGTGGCGCCATAGGAAAGGGCAAGCTCCAGGTTGGGCTGCTTCAGGTCCACAGCCACAAGCTCGGCAAGCGGATAGTGCGCAAGCCCCTGCACGTTGAGAAGGCCCATGAACCCCGCCCCCAGCAGGAGCACCCTATCCCCCGGTGTGATGTCGTAATGGTAGAGGGCGTTGACCACGCAAGCCACCGGCTCCGCCAGGAAGAGAGCGGGATCCTCCGGCCGCACGCGGAAACGGTGCACCTTCGCCGCCGGCAGGTTCTGGTAAAGGTCCCACGTCCAACAGTCGACGATATCTCCCTCCTGGAGGCCCTGCACGCCTGGCCCAACCTTGGTCACCACGCCAATGCCCTCATGCCCCACCTTGCGCGGAAAGGAAGTGGGCTCCGCCCCTGTGAAGAAGCTCACTTCCGCCATGCAGATGCCATTGGCCAGGCAACGGACCTGGACTTGCCCCTGCTCGGGATCTGGAACCTCCTCCTCGCGAACCTCAGCCCTGCCAGGCGCGACGAACCAAATAGCAGCAGAGCGCATATCCTCTCAACCTCCTGCGCAAGGTAAACAGCAAGCCTACAGCAGGGGCTCAAGCAGCCTGATGGCACGCTTGATGTCCTCAATCTGCTGCGGGCCGGAGATCTCTCGCTCAATGGTAAGCGCCCCCCGGAACCCCAGGCTCTTGAGCTTGGGCACGAGCACCGGGAAGTTGACTCGGCCCTCGCCCAATGGCTTTTCTGGCCCCAGGTGCCGCCCATCCCGGGGGTAGTCCCCGTCCTTGGCGTGCACCCCGCGCACATAGCGGCCGAACACATCCAGCGCATCCACAGGGTTAGCCTTGCCGTACATGAGGAGGTTGGCCGGGTCCAGGTTGATGCCCAAGTTATCCATCCCCACGTCCTCGATGGCGCGCAGCAGGGTCACGGGCGTCTCCTGCCCCGTCTCGAACCAGAACTGCAGCCCTCGCTGGGCGCAGTAGTGGGCGATTTCCTTCAGCGCATCGATGGTGCCGGCATAGCGCGGGTCGTTCGGGTCCTCCGGGATGAAGCCCACATGCGTTGTGATGCTCGGGGCACCCACCTTGACAGCAAAATCGGCACCGCGCTTCAGGGCTTCCAGCCGTGCAGCGCGGCTCCACTCTGGCACAAGGCCAATGGTCCGCGGCCCGTCCACCAGGTTCCAGACGCGGTAGCCGGGGGTACCGGCCCAGAGAGTGGTGATCTCCACCTCATAGGCGCGGCACGCGGCCACAAGGCGCTGCGCGATCTCGTCCGTGTAGAGCTCCGGCTCCCAGCAAGAGACCTGACACGTGGGCAAGCCGAGCTCGCGCACCTTGCGGATCTCTTCCTCAGGCCCTTTGGACAAGCTCACCATGGTCCCAAGTTTGAGTTTTTCCATGATCCCCATAACCTCCTATTGCCCGCTTGTTTCCCGTACCGTGTCCAATTGCCCTGCGGCACTCCCCTGCCGCAGCCTCTCAGGCCCAAGAATAGGGCAACCGCAACTCGTCAAGCACGGCACTCAGGTACGCCATGGCTCTCCTGGCATTTGCCGTCACCTCAGCGACGCTGCTGCCAGCAAGGGTCTCCACCAGACAGGGCCCCTCTTGGAAACCAGCAGCAGCCAGAGCCCTGAAGAGGGCGCGGAAATCCACTTTCCCCTCTCCGGGGTTCAGGGCAACCGTTGGCCTGCCATCCGAAAACCCGCAGTCCTTGATGCACAGGCCCTGGATTTGCCCTTGCAGCGGGTACAGCTCAAGCAACGGATCCAGGTTGTGGTAGTAGATGATGTTGCCGGCATCGTACCAGAGCCGGTACGCCGGGTGCCCCACGTTCTCCACGGCAAACAGGCAGCCGGCGCCGCTAGCGGAGAGGCCGCCGTGCGGCTTGAGGCAAATGCGCAGGCCCTTCTGCGCCGCATAAGGCGCGGTTGCCCGCATTACCTCGAGGTAGAACTCGTACCGCGCGGGGTCCTGGGCACCCATCTCAAGCAATGTGTCCGCGCCGAGTGCAGCTGCGTTATCGCAAAGCCTGCGGAACCGAGCGATCGCCTCAGTGAGCGGCACGCTGAAGTCCACGCTCGCGCGCAGGGCGTGCAGGCGCAAGGAACGTGCCACAAGCAGCCCCCGCACGCGCTGGATTTCTTGCTCCGTCGACTGCCAGTCGACTATGGCGCCCGTCGCCAGCCCAAGAAGGCCCACGTTCTTCACCCCGAGCGAAGCTATGGCATCGACCGCCTCCTCCAAAGGTGCAGGGTTCCATGGTCGGTTGAAGAAACCAAGTTGGTAGGACATGGTGCAACGCTCCATCTGCCAGGCCAGCTTCAGCGCGGCCAAGTGCACCCGCAACTCTATGCTCCTGCCTAGCGTCCGTCAAGGAAGCGGCTGCACTGGCCCACTGCGAAGTCCTGCTGGCAGCGGTTGGCTTAAAACAACGGCCTTATCTCAGCCTGGCGCAACATCTGGCGCGTCTGCCTGAGCACGGGGAGGCGCTCCCTGCAGTTGCTTGCCCATGGCGCGCCAAGAGGCCGCGCTTGCAGTGTGGAAAGAGAACGCCCTTGGCGCTATGATTGAGGGGAGAGCCCGAGGGGTTCATCCCTTGCTCCTCGAATTTCAGCCAATGGCGGTATGCTAGTGTACAGTGCTGCGTTTGCGGATCGCACTCATGCCGGGCAGCTTTTGGCCCGCAAGCTCATGCATTACTGCGGACGGCCCGATGTCATCGTCCTCGGCCTGCCGCGCGGCGGCGTGGTTGTTGCTTTCGAGGTGGCCAAGGCCCTGGGGGCACCACTCGAGGTCTTCGTTGTGCGCAAGCTGGGCGTGCCTGGGCAGGAAGAGCTTGCAATGGGTGCCATAGCAAGCGGTGGTGTGCGCGTCCTAAACGACGACGTGGTGCGTTTCCTCGGCATCTCGCCCGAGATCATCGATGCTGTGACAGAGAAAGAAGCAAGAGAGCTGCAACGGCGGGAAGCCCTATACCGCGGCGAGAGGCCGTTTCCAGAGCTCAAGGGACGCACGGTGATCATCGTCGATGATGGCTTGGCCACAGGAGCCACTATGCGCGCGGCTGTGGCGGCCGTGCGCGCCATGGGGCCGGCGCGCGTTGTCGTCGCCGTGCCCACTGCCTCCATCCAGGCGTGCCAAAGCCTGGCGCAGGAGGCTGATGAGGTGATCTCGGTCATCACGCCGGAGCCGTTCTACGGCGTTGGCCTTTGGTATGCCGAGTTCCCACAGACCTCCGATGAGGAAGTGCGGCGGCTCCTGCGGGAGGCGCGTTCCTTTGCCGGAGCAGAGGGGGAAAAACCATGAGCGAGAGCGCACACCGGCCCGTACGCGAGGAGTCAGTTTCCGTTGTGGCCGATAGCGTGCAACTGGAGGGGGCTCTTGCCATCCCCGAAGGGGCACGCAGCGTGGTTCTCTTTGCCCATGGCAGCGGCAGCAGCCGCCTCAGCCCGCGCAACAGGTTTGTCGCTGCTCAGTTGCAGCGCGCTGGCTTTGCGACGCTGCTTTTCGACCTGCTCACCCCCGACGAGGAAGCTCTCGATGCCCTCACGCGGCATCTGCGTTTCGATATCGCCCTTCTTGCCGAGCGGGTTATCGGCGCAACACAATGGCTCGAGCAGCACCCTCTCACCAGGGGGCTGCGCGTGGGCTACTTTGGCGCAAGTACCGGGGCCGCTGCCGCCCTCGTCGCAGCGGCGCGGCTGCCTGAGGCTGTGGACGCCATAGTCTCGCGCGGCGGGCGGCCGGATCTGGCTGAACCGCACCTCGTCGAGGTGCTCGCTCCGACGCTCCTCGTCGTTGGGGAGCTAGATACATACGTCCTTGAGCTCAACAGACAAGCACTTGCCAGGCTAAAGGCACCGAGCAAGCTTGTCGTCATCCCACGCGCCTCGCACCTCTTCGAGGAACCCGGCGCGCTGGAACAGGTGGCAAAGCTCGCCTGCGAGTGGTTCCAGGCGCACTTGCCGCACGCCTAGCCATGCGCTCAGGCGCCGCTCACCCGCTTGCCAACTTCCACAAGGTACCACGCTACAGCAAGCAGAGTGAGGATGGCAGCGGCAACGGCCACCACGCGCAAGAAGCTAATGCCGCTGAAACCGTAGACGAGCGTCGCCAGAGCTGCCACACCCAGCAACGCGAAGCTCACGAGGCGCGGCAGCCGCGGCTTCTGCACTCTCTCCTTCATGGATTTATCACCACCTTGACAACACCATCGTCCTTGCGTCGCAGCATCTCCATGGCCGCTGGCACCCCCTCGAGGCCAACGCGGTGCGTCATCAGGGGCAAGATGTCCACCTTCCCGCTGGAAAGCAACGCAAGGACCGGCCCGTACCCCTCAGGGAAACCCTGAGAGCCGAGCATTTCCATCTCCCCGAACTTGAACTTTATGATGGGCACCGTTGCGGCATCCCGCGCAAAGGAGCCGACAACAACAAGCCTGCCACCGCGCCGCAGCATCTGGCATGCTTGGGCAATGGTCTCGTCCTGATCGCCACCAACGCACTCTATGACAATGTCCGCACCACGCCTTCCCGTGAACTGCCGGACGAGCGGGATCGGATCCTCGCATGCCACGTTCACAGTGGCGTCTGCACCGAGCCTGCGCGCCAGGGCGAGGCGATAATCAAGCTTGTCAGTGCTCAGGACTGTAGCCCCGCATAGTTTGGCAGCCATCATGGCCGAAAGACCTATGGGGCCACAGCCCTGCACGACGACAAAATCCCCCGCCGCGGCACGAGCGCGCGTCACCGCCGCATGATAGCCGATGCCAAAAGGCTGCGCCAGAGCCCCTTGCGCCATGGAAAGCGCATCCGGCAAGGAATGGCTGTACGGATCATCGCCAAGAGCAGCGACATATTCGGCGTAAGCTCCATCAGCTGCAAACCCCAGGCCTCGCCGCTCCGGGCAGTTCATGTAGTCCCCAGCCAGGCAGGCCGGGCAACGGCCGCAGGTGCGGCTGCCCGTGTGGCAGATACGATCCCCCACGTTGTACGAGCGCACGCGCTCACCTTTGCACACAACAGTCCCGGCAAACTCGTGGCCCAGAACGACCGGGTACCGTCTGACGCTCGGGTGGATCCCGAGGTAGGCCTCAAGGTCGGAGCCGCACATAGCACAAGCCCCCACCCTGATCAAAACCTCGTGCGGCCCAATCTGCGGCAGCGGCCGCTCCTCCAGAACGAGCCTTCCGGGCTCAGCTAGCACAACGGCCTTCATTGTCTGTGGCAGGGAGCTCACTCCTCTCACCTCATGCCAGGGCCATAAGCAACAGCAACCGATTGTACGCCAGCGCAGAGGTGCTGGCGAAAGCGCACGAGCCCAAGCCCATTCCATCTTACAGGCGCTGTGGCAAACCACACCTTGCCTGCTAGCCTCTCAGTTCCGAATGAAACTCCACAGAAGCTGTTTTTGCTGTGCAACATGTAAGCAGGTATGATGTATGTTCAGGAGTGGGGATGGAGTCCCCCCTGAAGTGCCGGCGGCGGCTGATGACTCCTGCCTAGTGTTCTTGCACCTGGCAGGAGCAGGTCGCCAGAGAATGTACCAAGAACTCCTGCCAGGTGATAGCCTGGAGGAGTTCTTTTTATGTCGTGCGCTTACCATATTGACGTCTTGCCTGTCACAAAGCCTGAGAGCCCCTCAGCCGATGGGGATACCGTTCGCCTTCTGGAATCGGCTGCCGGGCAATTGCGGCTGCTCGGCCCAGAGTTTGCTGGCCACGTGCGCAAGCTGGAATCCCTGCAGGAACGGTTGAGCGAGCAGCGGTTTCACCTGGCCGTCTTAGGCCAGTTCAAGCGTGGAAAGAGCACGCTGCTGAATGCGCTCATCGGCGAGGCTCTCCTGCCCTCCGCAGTGGTTCCGCTCACGGCTGTTCCCACCTTCCTGCGTTGGGGGCCGCGCCTGGAGGTTCGCGTCCTCTACCAAGGGGAAAACCGAGAGGAGCATTTCGCCAGCCCAGTGGCCGAGGAGGTGGCTGCCTTCTTGGCGCGCTTTGTCACCGAGCAGGGTAACCCGCGCAATCGGCTCAGGGTGATGCAGGTAGAGGTCGCCTATCCTTCGTCACTCCTTGAGCGTGGGGTCGTCCTGATCGACACCCCTGGCATAGGCTCCACCCTGCAGCACAACACGCAGACAGCCCTCGACTTCCTCCCTGAGTGCGATGCTGCCCTCTTCGTGGTCTCGGCCGACCCACCCCTGACCCAAGCTGAGGTGGAGTTCCTCAAGGAGGTGCGCGCCAAAGTTCCTCGACTGTTCTTCGTCCTGAACAAGGTGGATTACCTCGATCGGCAGGAGCAGGACGAGCTGGTGAGCTTCTTGCGCCGGGTGCTCGAGCGAGAGGGCATACCTGGGAGCTCGCTCCCCATATTCCCCGTATCCGCGCGGCAGGGCCTCGCGGCTGCTCGTGCACGGGATGCTGAGGCGTGGCAGCAAAGCGGCCTGGCTGACCTGGAGATGGCACTCTTGGAATTCCTGCGCCGTGAGAAACAGGAAGTGCTTGGGAAGGCCATCGCCCTGAAAGCTGCAGCCATCGTGAGCAGCGCCCTCGAGCAAATGCGCTTCACTCTGCGATCGCTGGAGCTGCCACTAGCGGATCTGGAAAGCCGCGCCTGTGCGCTTGAGGTGGCGGTGCAGGAGGCGCAGGCTCAACTGGTGGCGGCCAAGGACCTGCTCCGGGGAGATAGAGAGAGGGCCACAGCCTTTCTGGAGGAGCAAGCGGCCGCCCTCAGGGAGCGGACTGAAGCCCACCTCCAGCTCGTGGCCACACAGGCGCTACAAGCAAGCGCTTCTGCAGGCAGTGAAAGGGCAGTCGAGGAAGCGTTGGCAGCAGCCATTCCAGCTTTCTTCGAGAAGGAACTTGAGGCCTTCCTGCAGCTACTGCAGGAGCACACCGCCACAACTCTCCGAGGCCACCAAGAGCGCGCCAACGCGCTCATCGAAAGAGTGCGCTCCACCGCGGCCGAGCTCTTCGACATACCGTACCAGGCCCCCGAAAGCAGCGAGGCGTTTGTGGCCAGCCACCGCCCCTTCTGGGTGACGCGCAAGTTCAGCCCCGTCCTTATGCCGTTTGCCGAAGAGGCCATTGCCAAGCTCCTGCCGAACCGGGTGCGCCGGGCGCGGTTGGAACGCCGGCTCGCGTCGCAGATCGAGTCACTGGCCAGGCACAATGTGGAGAACCTGCGCTGGGCCGCGTTGCAGGATCTCAACGAGTCGTTTCGCCAGTTTGGCCTCGCGCTCGACGAGCGGCTGCAGGAGACCATAGCGTGCACTCAGGGAGCAGTCCTGGCAGCCAGGCGGAGGCGCGAGGAACAGGCGGAGCTCGTCGCGCAAGAAAAGGAGCGCCTCGCCACTGCTGAGGCAGCCCTGGCAAGGTGTTGGCAGCAGCTGCGTGAGCTCGCGGCCGGTTGAGGCTGGTGCTCTCGTTGGAGGATGACCATGCCTGCTCAGACAGGGTTAGACCCGGGAGCGAGAGAGGCCGGGCGCTTTTTCCGAGGGGGACCTGCGCTGCACCAGGGGCTTCTCCCGAGCAAGCAGGAGCGGCCGGAGGGAGTGGGGCGTGTCTTGCTCGCTCAATGACTACCAGCGCAACTCCCTCTCGGCCACTTTGCGCTTTTGCGAGAAGAAGCTGCGCGAAGCCAAGGCCTTGCTGAGCGCCGAGCCCCTTTGCGGCATCCTTTATCGGCAGAGGAGCGCTCTTTCCAGCGAGGCGCGCCGGCTGGCTGAGGAGCAGATCGATGGGGCACTATCCTTGCTGGCTGAGGTGGCGCGCAATTTCGATCTGCAGGCAGCTGAGGAAAATCTGGCTGCCCACATTGCCGCCTCCATGACCCTTTGCTGGGCCAACCTGGCTGATGTAAGGTCGGCCAAGCTCGCGGCGTACGGCACCGTGGACGCGCGCCTCAGCGAAACGCTCGACCCCTACATCAGCCGCCTGGAACAGTTCGCGCTCGCCATCGC
>JAPWUW010000250.1 GCA_028275325.1 Anaerolineae bacterium
GGCGGCAGCGGCCGGGACGGCGGAGCTTGGCCAGCTTGAGCTGCTTGTGAGCGGCATCCTGCGCTATGGGGTTGCCCTTTCCTTCGGCATCATCCTTATTGGTCTGGTCTGGGCCCTCATCGGTTCCGCTGCCCCAAGTGGCGCCCGAGAAGCACTTCTGCCTGCGCCCTACGGGCATGCGGTCATCCTGCGCACACCAGCCCAGGTCTTTTCCGGGCTGCGCGAGCACGACCCATACGCCATCATCGCTGCTGGCCTGCTGCTTCTTTTGCTCACGCCTGTAGTGCGCGTTGCGGCCTGTGCCCTCGCCTTCGCCTGGCAGAAGGAACGGCTCTTCACGCTCATCGCCCTTTACGTGCTGCTTGTCTTGATGTTGAGCTTCCTCATAGGCGCCGTCGAGTAGACGCCTCTCCGGATGGGCGCCAGGCCTTGTACTTCCTTGTGCCAGTGCGCTGTTGCAGCTATAGTGCAAATGTGCCGGGGAGATGGCCGGCGCGAGTGAACAAAGGAGGTGAGCCAAAGTGAGTGGCAAGCTGGCACTGGGTGCCCGTGGCTACCTGGTAGGCGGGCTTCTCGTCTTAGCGGTGGCGATGGCATCATTCGCGCCCGCGCGGCAGGCCGGGGCGCAGTTCTTGCGGCTGTTTCGCGTGCAGAATGTGGCCGTTATCCCGTTCGAGCCTGAGGCTGCGCTGCGCGCCAGGGGCAAGCTCGAGGCGCTGGTTGTGGAGAGAGACTTCCCGCAGCTGGAGCCGACGCCTGTTGCGGATCTGGTTGCGGCAGAGGCGCAGAGCGGGGAACAGGTCTTGCAGCCGGGCTACCTGCCGGACGGGTTCTCGGCGGTGGAGGTGGCGGTAGCTCCAGCCCAAAGAGGCCGAGTTGTTCTGAACCTGTCGGCGGCACGCTCCATGCTTGCCGCGGCGGGGTTGCCCACAGACGCGTTGCCTATGGGCCTTGAGGAGGCGACGCTGTTTATCTCCGTTCCGCCACTGGTGCTTGTGCGCTATGCCGGGGAGGGGGCGGAGCTAACGTATGCTCAGCTGCGCAGCCCGCAAGTGGAAGCGCCGGAGTGGGTTGACGAGAGGCAGCTGGCGGAGCTCGGACTGCGGCTGCTGGGCCTATCCGCGCCGGAGGCAGCAAGTTTGGCCAGCAGCATTGACTGGGCTAGTACGTTGGTCATACCCATCCCGCGCGATGAGGTCCGGGCATACGCGGCTCATGTGCGTGGGCAGCCAGGGTACCTCCTGGAGGAGGTAGGCGCGGCGGAGCAGCCGAGGCTTGCGCTTATCTGGCAGGAAGGTGGCCTGGTGCGTGCCCTTGCGGGGGCTTTGCCGGCAAGCGAGCTCATGGCGGTGGCCGAATCGCTGAGGTGAGTGCCAGGGGTCCCACTGTGGCGAGCGCCCCTGCCATCCGCACGCACGGGTTGCGCAAGGAATACGGCCGCACCGTGGCCGTGGCTGGGGTCGACCTGGAGGTGGAGCCGGGCCAGGTCGTTGGCCTGCTCGGGCCAAACGGTGCTGGCAAGACAACGCTTATCAAGATGTTGCTTGGCTTGGTCCGGCCCACTGCGGGCGAGGCGTTCGTGCTCGGGAGGCCAGTGAGCGATTGGCGCGTGCGCGGGCGCATTGGGTTTCTCCCGGAGCACTTCCGCTTTCAGGATTGGCTTACCGGCCGGGAGTTCCTCGAGGCGCACGGTCGGCTGTACGGCTTGCCTGCTCAGGAGCGCCGGGAGCGGGCGCAAGAGCTCCTGGAAATGTTGGGGCTGGCCCGGCATGCAGAGCGGCCGCTGCGGGAGTTCTCCAAAGGCATGCTGCAGCGCGTGGGCCTCGCGCAGGCGCTGCTTTGCCGGCCAGAGCTTGTCTTCTTGGATGAGCCAACTTCTGGCCTGGACCCTTTAGGGCGCTTGCTTGTGCGCGACGTGCTGCGACAGCTGCGCGCAGGCGGTACAACAGTATTTCTCAATTCCCACCTTCTGAGTGAGGTGGAACTCACCTGCGATTGGGTCGCGTTCATGCGCCGTGGGCAGCTGGTGCGGGCCGGGCCACTGGCGCAGCTGCTTTCGGGTGCGGTGGAAGTGCAGGTGAGGGCGCAGCCACGCGAGCCAGAGACGCAAATCGATTGGGGCGAGTTCGGTGATGCTTGGCCACAAGGGGATGGGGGCTGGCGGTTGCGGCTTGCCAGCGAGGAACAGGTTCCTGACGTTGTGGAGAAGCTCGTGGCGCAGGGAGTGCGCGTCTACGCCGTGGAGCCAAGGCGGCTTTCTCTCGAGGAGCTGTTCCTTCAGGTGATGGAAGGGGAGGAGGCGGGATGAGGCGAGTCCTCTTTCTCGCCTGGCTCACTTTGCAGGAAGTGGGGCGGCGCAGGCTCTTGTGGATTGGGCTGGCTCTTGGTGCCGTCTACTTGGCCGTATATGCCTGGGGCTTTCGCGCTGCCTTCGGCGAGTGCCTGGGGGAACGGCCGCGCAGTGAGGAGATGGCCCGGGCGATGGCGCTTGGCCTGGCCATGGCTGGGCTGTACGGCGTCAACTTCCTCGTCGTCATGTTGAGCGTGCTGGCCTCCGTCGATACCCTTTCCGGGGAAATAGCCTCTGGTTCCATCCAGACCATTGTCGCCAAGCCTTTGCGCCGCTGGGAGGTGGTGCTCGGCAAATGGCTTGCCTTCTTCTTGCTCGTGCTGAGCCTTGTGGCTGCCTTGGGAGGGGGAGTGCTCGGCATCACCTGGGGCTGGAGCGGCTACTGGCCGCACAACGTGCCCGAAGGGCTGGCATTGCTCGTGCTTGAGGGTGCGGTGCTTATCTCGCTCTCTTTGGCGGGCGGGGCGCGGCTGTCAACCCTGAGCAACGGAGTGCTCATATTCATGCTCTTTGGCGTGGCCTTCCTCGGAAGCTGGGTGGAGCAGTTTGGCGCACTCATGCACAACGAGAGCGCCGTGCAGATTGGCATCCTCACAAGCTTGATCTTGCCCACAGAGGCTCTCTGGCGGCGAGCGAGTTACCTCATGCAACCGCCGGACACAACCTTCGCTGCAAGTCCGTTCGGGGCGCTCTCGGTGCCGAGCAGCGCGATGGTTGTCTACGCCCTTCTTTACGGTGCTGCCGCCCTGGCACTTGCCTTTCGTGCTTTCAACGGGCGGGATCTCTAGCCCGCCTATCACGTGTCGGTGGTTGTGGCGCTGAGCAAGCGCCCGCGTGCGCCGCAAGGGCGATCCTGCGACTGGACTGGCTAGAGCCGATGGCGGAGGGCGCCCCAGCTGGGTGCCTGTGCGCTGGCAGGAACTTATTGCGGGCCAGCGGGCCACGTTGCTCCGGCCGTGAACCTGTGGCGGGAAGCGTTGGGGTGCACCCCGATGGCGCCTTGCTGCAGGTGCCTTTCTTGGCCTTGATCCGCCTGCCACAATGGGCACATAATGGCCCTGGATGCCTTGCCTGAAGCTTCCAGCAGCTATCAATAACCCAGGAGGAGCTCAAATTGGGCACAAGTTCTGGCCTTTCGCGAGTGGCGCCGCGGATAGGCGGGCGTACGGACCCCTTTGTGGAATCCGTCATCCGGGAGATGACGCGCGTTGCTGCGAGTGTGGGCGCGATCAACCTCTCGCAGGGCGTGCCGGATTTCGACCCGCCGCCGGAAGTGCTTGAAGCGGCCATCGATGCCCTGCGCAGCGGCCGCAATCAGTACAGCTTTTCCTTCGGAAGCCCCGAGTTCAGAGCAGCCATCGCCCAGAAGACGGCCCGCTACAACCGCATACCCTGTGACCCGGAGACGGACGTGACCGTCACCTGCGGGGTGAGCGAGGCCCTTATTTCGGCCCTCCTTGCACTGGGCGAGCCCGGAGATGAGATCATCATCCTAGAGCCATGGTTTGAGATCTACGTGCCCGATTGCATTATCGCGGGCATTACGCCTCGCTTCGTGCCGATGCACGAGCCCGATTACACGTTTGAGCTTGCGCAGCTGCGAGCAGCCTGCAATAAGAACACGCGCTTCATTCTCGTCAATACGCCGCATAACCCCACAGGCAAGGTCTTCACGCGGGAAGAGCTCAGCGATATCGCGACGCTATGCCAAGAACAGAACCTGATTGCCATCGTGGACGAGATCTACGAGCACCTGTACTACGATGGCAACCGGCACATCAGCCTTGGGAGCCTGCCTGGCATGGAGGACCGCACTGTTACGATCAGTGGGCTGGGCAAGAGCTACTCCGCAACGGGCTGGCGCGTCGGTTGGGCAGTTGCCGCAGCCCCGCTAACCGCGCGGATCCGGCGTGTGCACGATTACCTCACGGTCTGCGCCCCGCATCCGTTCCAGGCAGCCGGGGTAGTGGCTCTCAACCTCCC
>JAPWUW010000251.1 GCA_028275325.1 Anaerolineae bacterium
GGCGGCTGAACCAGCTCGTTGTGCGGCGTGCCCGCACTGGCGAGGAGGTGCCATTCCGGTTGGACAGAGTGGAGATAGGCGCAAAAGGGCCGCTTTGCGCGAGCCTGCTCGTGTATGGGAGTGCAGAGGGTTGCCCGGAGGTCGTGCAGGAGATCCTCCTGTACAGCGGTGTCAAGAGGGTCGAGTTCCTCAACTGCGTCCTGCGCGACTCAGCACCGCTCCTCGAGGTGTACTTTGCGTTTCCATTTGCTGTGCCGCAGCCCCAGTTCTCGTTTGAGGGCCCCAATTCTGTGGTGCGGCCGATAGTGGACCAGTTGCCTGGAAGCAACACCGATTCCTACTGCGTTCAGCATTGGGTGCGCGTTGCCAATGAGGACGTGGCCGTTTGTTGGTCCAGCGCGGAAGCGCCGGTCGTCACTCTCGGGGAGATTTGGCCTGGGTACGTCTCGCAGGCCCACCACGCGGCGACCACCCCGCAGTATGGGCACGACTTCCTGCGCGATCCTTCGCAGTTCGGCAGAGGGCATGTTTACTCCTACGCCATGGCGAACAACTTCCGCACAAATTTCAGCCCTGTGCAGGTCTCGGATTGTCTATTTCGCTACGCGCTGACGAGCGCGGAGGGACTCTCTGGCTTTGCGCCTGCCGTGCGATTTGGGTGGTCGTATAGCAACCCGCTCTTGCCAACCTACCTGCGGGGGCCGCAGCGGGGGCAGTTGCCGCCAGCTCTCTCGCTGTGTTCAGTGGAGCCGGAAACTGTGGTGCTGCTTGCGGCCAAGGCGGCTGAGGATGGGGATGGGCTGGTCTTGCGGCTGTACGAGGCCTCTGGGCGGGACTGTGAGGCACGGGTGGAATTGCCGCTTTACCGGATTGAGCAGGCGTTCAGAACAAACCTTGTGGAGGAAGACGATGCAGTGCTGAGGCATGACGGACAAGTTGTGCGCATCCCGCTCAGAGCTTTTGAGCATGCAACTGTGCGGCTGCGCGGCTGCAGGTTTCAACAACCTACTCGGCTCTTCTACTGGTAAGAAAAGGCTGTCTTTGACCCCAACTTCAGGAGAAATGGAGGAGGTAAGCGGGAATGCCAGGGCCAGGTATGGAGTTGATTGGAGAGGAGGAAAAGCGAGAGGTTTTGGAAGTCCTCGAATCGGGCTATCTCTTCCGTTATGGCAGTGAGGACGACCCGCGCTTCAAAGGAAAGGTGTGGGCGCTCGAGCAGGAGGTGGCGAAGCTCTCCCGGGTGCGCTACGCTGTGGCGGTCAATTCGGGGACTTCAGCCCTGCTTGTGGCGCTCGGTGGGTTGGGCATCGGCCCCGGCGATGAAGTCATTGTGCCTGGGTACACGTTCGTGGCGAGCATGTCCTCGGTGGTCTATTCACGGGCAATCCCTGTCCTTGCTGAGATAGATGAAACCCTGAACCTTGACCCAAGCGACGTTGAGGAGCGGGTTAGCCCGCGGACGAAGGCCATCATGGCCGTGCACATGCTCGGCAACCCGGCCAGGCTGGATGAGCTCAAAGCTATCGCGGAGCGCCACGGGCTGCTGCTCATCGAAGATTGCGCGCAGGCGTTCGGCGCCAGCTACCACGGTCGACCGATTGGCAGCATCGGCAAAGCTGGCACGTTCAGCTTCAACATTTACAAGACAATCACGGCAGGTGATGGCGGTATGGTCATCACCGACGACGAAGAGGCGTACGAGCGATTCTTCGCCCTGCACGACCAGGGGCACAAACCCCTGCGGAAGGGGGTTGAGGTCGGGCACCGGCCTTTCATTGGGTTGGATTTCCGCATGACGGAGCTATCCGCGGCGGTGCTCCTGGCGCAACTGCGGAAGCTGCCGCGCATTCTGGCTGAGTTGCGGCAGACCAAAGCGCGCCTCAAAGCGGCCATCGCTGATGTGCCGGGTGTCACTTTCCGGCATATAACGGATCCTGAGGGCGAGATCGCGACGATCCTCACGGTGTTCTTGCCCAGCGAAGAGGTGGCGCGCAGGGTGGCAGCTGAGCTTGGGACAAAGGTGGTGGCTGACTCGGGCTGGCACGTCTACAGCAACATGGAGCACATCCTCAACCAGCGAACTGTGACCCCTGAGCGATGCCCATTTACGTGCCCGTACTATACCAGCAAGGGAGGAGCCATCCGCTATGAGAAAGGGATGCTCCCAAGGACGGATGCGCTCCTCGCGAGGGCCATCAACATCAGCATTGGCGTGGTGGATCCGGGCTTGGGCTCGGCTTTTGGAGTGCATATCGGTGCCAGCCCGCAAGAGGTCGACGTGGTGGCCGAGCGGTTCCGCAGAGTTGCGGAGCGCTATGTGCGGGCAGGTGCATAGATGGGCAGCAGCGGCAGATTGCAGGTGAGGCTCGGGCTCATAGCTGTTGCCAGCCCACTTGAGGTGGGGGCCGAGTGGGCTCCTGAGCTCTTGAGGGCCGCGGGCACGGCGCTTGCGTCAGCCCAAGGGGTTCATCTTGTGACCGGCGGCGTAGTCGATCGGGCAGCTGCAGCGCGGGAGGCCGGGGTAGTCTTTCGGCGCGAGGCGGTGGACGCCGTGGTCGCCGTTGCGGCATCGTGGTTTGAGGATTACCTCGTGGCGGATGCCCTGGAAGAATGGCATGTGCCAGCGATCCTCTGGGCAGTGCCAGGAATGGAGACTGGCTCTCTGTGCGGGCAGCAGCAAGCGGCATTCCTGCTGAGCCAACTGGGCTGGCCTTGCAGACTGGTCTTTGCGCCTGTGCGGAGCGCTGTGGCTCTGACAGAACTGCTCCCGTATGCGCGTGCAGCAGCACTGTGGCAGCGGCTGCGGCGCGCCCGCATTGGCTTGATCGGCCACAGGGTTCTGGGCATGACTGAAACCGCGGCAGATGAGTTGAGCCTGCGGCGCCAATTAGGACCACGGGTCATCCACCTCGATGTGTCAGAGCTTGCCGCAGAGGCAGGCAAAGTTCCCGAAGAGGACGCATGCCGGGTGTGGGAGAAGGCGAGGGCAGAGGTCGGCTCGGTACGCTGCCACGAGCAAGATGGCATTGAATCCTGCCGGATGTTTTTGGCATTGCAGGAGCTGGTACAGAGGCTTGAGCTTTCTGCCTTGGCCGTTGGCTGTTACCCGCACCTTATGGGCAAAGTGTGCGTGGCAGCATCCATGCTGGGGGAGCAGGGCGTACCGGTTGCTTGCGAAGGGGATGTGAACGGAGCTGTGGCGATGCTGGTGCTCGCGCTCCTCAGCGGGGAGCCTGTGCACAACACGGACATGCTGGATCCGCTCCCTGAGGAAAATGCCATCGTCTTCAGCCATTGCGGCTCCGGCGCGTTTTCGCTGGCCAGCGACCGGCAAGAGATCGTGCTGGCGCCGGTGAGGCTGATGCGTCGCGGTGTCTGTTGCCTCTTTCCGGCGCGGCCTGGTGAGGTGACGCTCGTCAACCTTGTGGCGGGCACAGGTGGCTACCTGTTTGGGGTTCTGCACGGCGAGGCACTCAGCACACAGATGGTATTCCCTGGCAACCCGCTGAAGGTGCGCTTTGGCAGTCCATATGAGCGGATTGTGGAGTGGGTTGTCCAGCAAGGGCTCGGGCACCACTGGATGGCCGCCTACGGAGATCACCGCGCGGAGCTGCGGTTCCTGGCGCGGCTTTGTGGGTGCCGGCTTGTTGAGATCTGTTGAGCTGGGATGGGGGGAAGATGGGGCTGAGTTCGCGCGAAAGAATGCTTCTTGCCATCGCCGGGGAGCCGGTCGATCATGTGCCGCTCTACTGCTGGGCATTTGGCTTCCAAGCGCCGCCGCAGCTGCGCTGGGCTCGCAACGGCGTGGAGCGCAGGTTTTGGTACACGATGCGGCTTGAGCATATACACACCCTGCCACAACCGTGGGATCTGGAGGATGATTTCCGGCGGGTTCAGGCATGGCTTTCCCTCGGCCTGGACGATGTTCTGGACGTCTCCGTGCCCTGGGGAATCGATTCGAGAGTCCGCTGGCGAGATTGGCAGGAAGATGCGACGCCGGAGCGTCCTTATGGGGTGGTTGCCAGGGAATATGAGACGCCGGCCGGCTCGCTCCTGCACGTCGTCCGGCGCGATGAGCAGCCAGCGCCACCTGGCTGGGTCGTCCAGCCAGCTGTTGTGCCGCTATTCGAGGACTATAACATTCCGCGAGGAGTGCGGCACATCCTCTCTGAGCCTCAGGACCTGGAAAAGCTGCGTTTCGTATTGCAGCCACCAGGCAGTGCTGAGACCGCAGCCTACCGTGAGCGGATGGAAACAGTGCGCCGCTTTGCCCAGGAATCTGGGGTTTTGGTGCAAGCCTGGAGCGCGTTTGGCATCGACGGGATCATCT
>JAPWUW010000253.1 GCA_028275325.1 Anaerolineae bacterium
GGGCTCTGCAAGCGAGCCTTGGCGGCCGCCCCCTTCGCCCAAGAGCTGGCTGTGCCGGTGCCAACGCACGTTGGCTGCTCGTGTGACGCTCGAGGACAACGCCCGCCCACCCGCCCCTGTTGGTGCCGGCGCACCCTGGCCGCGGGTGCAGTACCCGAGGCTTGTCTCTCCCACCCACCCGCCCTGCAGCTTGGCTCTTCTTTATGGGGGCGGGTGAGGCAGTTTGTCGAGTGCGACAATGGCCGCCAACGTGCTTTGGGACCAAGAGGGACGGGTGGGTGGCTGGGACGCACAAAAGGATGGGCGCCCCACTTTCTGCCAGGCTGGGGCGCCCCACGGAGAAAAAACTTATGGCTGCGCAGAGTGCAAGCAAAACGCCCGCTCAGGCGGCTTTTGCCATCGCCTCCTCTACCCCGCCAAGGAGCCTGTCGAGGTCAAGCACGAGCTTCTCCTCACCCAGGCGCGCCACGGCGCGCACGAAGTCCGCACCACCCCCTGAGGCCAAGGCCGGAGGAGGAGACATCTCCCCCTCCGCAAGGCGCACCACCTCCGAGACGCTGTCCACTATGAGCCCTACCCAGCCACTGGCAGACGAGACAACAACAATGCGGCTCTCCTTCGTGCGCTCCCCACCAGGCCAACCAAAGCGCTTCCTCAGATCCACAACGGGTGTCACCTGCCCCCGCAGGTTGGTTAGCTGCTCCAAAAAGCCCGGCTAAATGGGGCGCTTGGCTGCTGTAACCAGGAGGAGCCCTGGCTTCGTATTACTTAGTGAAAGGAGCAGCCGACTGCCGGCGAGAGGAGGTCAAGATGTTCGGACGAGGTGTCACTTGCCGCCAGATTGCACGGTACCTGGATCAGTACGGGTGGAGCAAGCATCGCGAAGTGCCGGAAAAGGATGAGAAGGAGGGCCTCGTCCTCACAGGGTGGCAAGGAGCTGGTGCAAAGGAGTTCGTCCTCGCCATCGACCCGATGGTCGAGAAAGGCTGCCTGAGCTTCAAAGTGGTGGAAGCGCTCAAAGTGCCGCGGGAGGAGGCACATTTGGACCAGTTTCTGCTTGCGATGGCATGGCTCAATTTCAGCAGGATACTGGGGAAATGGGGATACGATCCGCGGGATGGCGAGGTGCGCTTCTCCGTAGATGTGCCAATAGACAGGGCAGACTTCACCTACGAGCAGTTCAAGCACACGCTTAGGGTGATAGTCGGCGAGGTGGAGGAGAATGTGCCCTTGCTGCAGGCCATCGCGGAAGGGCGGAAGCAGGCAGATGAAGCTTTCCCGGAGCTAGCCGGCCGCACCACCACCACGCTGGAGCAGGTTCTTCGCAGGTTGCTGCTGTAGTGGGCAAGGGGCTGAGGGCCTTCCCAGGAGTGGCGGCAGTCGCCTGGAGGTGCGTGTAACGTCGACGTCGGGCTTAGTGCAGTGTAGGAGGAGGTGAGTTATGAAGAGCCTGGTTGAGCTAAAGGTCCCGCTTTCGCCGAGGGGTGTGGAGGTGGAATTGCCGCGGAGCCTGAAGATAAGTCAGGTGATTGAGCGGGCGCTGGCCACGGAGCCATCAGGGATTGAGGAGCGGCGTGCGCTGGCTGCGCTGCGCCGCGAGCTGGAGGCGCAGCCATGTGCGTTCTTTGCTGTGGACGCTGCTGGAAAGCTGCGGCAAGTTCGCGCCCACGACTCGCTGGCGGAGATTCCGCTCAGCGGCCAGAAGATCCACATAGTGGTGCAGGGCTATACACCCCTCGGGATTTGAGCCGTGCTGGGAGAGCTGTGCTGCCTTGAGCCTCTCGTCATAGCCGACGGCTGGCTCTGGTGCCTGGGGTCCGACCGCGTGGAGGGTGAGCTTGTGACTGCGCGCGGTGTTTGCCATGAGCTGGCGCGGCTTGGGCCTGTGGACATGGTGGAAGAGCACCTGCGTGTCCGGATGCTTGCGCAATTGCAGCATGTGGAACAAGAGCTCTTTGAGACGGAGCCCCTCGCATACTTTCTGTACCACCTGGTCCCTCTGAGCAGGGGCGGTGAGGGCGAATGCAGGGCGCAGCTGCACGAGCTGCCGAGAGACTCGGCAGGGACCCTGCCCGCTCCCGACCTGCCATCTCCATCGCTCTGGGTGCTGGGCAGGTGCTGGCTGCTGGAGGAAGGGGATCCGAAGCCGGGGGGCCTGCGCATCTTCCTGGGAGGACGCTGCCTGCGCCCCTGTGGGGAGTTCTTTCCGACGGTGGAGCTTGAGGCTCGCTGGCGCCGCCAGGTGGAGGAGCATCTGCCGCGCTCTTGGGCACTGGCCGCCATTGAGGCTGAGCTGGCCGAGCAGAGGGCACAGCTAGAGGAGGAGGGGGCACTTATCATGGGAGATCTTGTGCTCATCAGCAATGAGCACGGCCTGTTCCTTGGCCACATAGTGCCGCCCCACGAGAACCGGCAACTGGGAGGCTGGCGAGAAAGGGATCTGGCCGTTGTGACGCCACTCAGGCTGCCCTTGCCTGCAAGCCCCGAGCGCCTGGAGGTGTTTGCAAGGGACCACGGCAGGTGGCAGGCGATTGAAGTGTTCCTGTGCCCGGGCCGGGCGCCTGCAGCCGCCCCTGACATGGATCCCGGCACCCGGTTGATCCTGCAGCTGCGGTGGGTTGCCCTTCAGATCGCCGCACACGGCAGGTTCAGCGAACTAGGTTGAGGAGGGCACGGGATGAGGCTTCTCATCAACGTTGAGGTCATGGAGAAGGTGAAGGAAATGGCCAGGCGGGCAGGGCCTCTTGAGTGCGCTGGGCTTCTGGCATCGGCGGCGACGGAGGAGGAGGTCACTGCGGCGCTGGAACTGCAAGGGGACGCTGGGCCTGGCCACGTGGACTTGGCGCCAGCTGCCCTGGTGCAAATGGCGCGGAGCCTTGCCGACCGGGGGCTCATCCCCCGCGGCATATGGCACAGCCATGGACTTGGTCCTGTCTTCCACTCCGCCGTCGACAGGGACACAGCCACACGGCTTCTGCGGACGGTTGCCGAATGGCGGCTGGGCCCTCATCCCGTGCTGCCCAGCGCGCCCTTGCTCCTCAGCGCGAAGGAAGCGCTGCTGCCAGATGGTGGCAACCTGCTGCGCATCCAGGTTGAAGGGAGCACCTCAGGGGCAAGCCCTGGCAGCTGCCGCTGGGAGGTTGGCTTTTTGGAGGAAGAAGCATTGCCACATCTCCTGTGGCAGGGTGGCTGTTTGACCCTCAGGGCTGGCAGGGTTGAGCTCAACCTGAAGATCCCCGAGGGGGCCGCGCTCAGGTGCGCTAGAGAGGCGGTGCCAGTGCTGGTGGGAAGTGCATTTTCGCTGGTGGTCAACGCCAGGGGCGAGGCGTGCGCCTACTGCCTCAGGGTCTGCGAGCTGGACGGGGAGCAATTCTGGCGCGAGGAGCGCTGCGAGATCGAGGTGAGGGGGGATGTACAGGTTCCACCGGCAGATGAGAATACCGGGCTGGGATCAGAGCGCAATATCCAGGGCGACGGTGGTGGTCTGTGGCGGTGGCTGGGCTGCCACCTTCACCGTCCTTGCGCTGCAGTCACTGGGGGTCGGGCAGATCGTCTGGATAGGTGCTGGTGAGGAGGGTGCGGAACGGCTGGGCGCATGGCTTTGCAGCCGCAAGCTTGAGGGCACAGTGCTGAGGCGCTACCCGATGGCCCTGCGCCATCCGGTCCAGGTGCGCTGGGCCACTCCTTCCAGGCCGGACGTCTTGGTCTCCTGCCTCAAGGTGCCCAGCGAGATGCAGGCCGTCGCCAGGTATTACGCTGAGGAAAGAGTTAGTCTCGTCGCCATCAGCGGGTCAGATGGGGGATGGTTTGGTCAGGCCATGCCAGGACCTGGTCTTGAAGATCAGGAGGATCCGGTCCTGGCGATGATTGTGGCGGCACTGGCAGCAGAGCGCGTGCGGCAGCTGCTCTGCCCCCTGGCAGGCGATGTGGAGCCAGAAGAGGGGCATATCGGTCTCAGGAAGGGCCGGGATGCAGGGCCAGGGAGGGCGCTTCTTGTCGGCGTGGGCGGAATCGGCAGCAATCTGGCTTTGCTGGCGGCGCTCGCCGGCTGGCAGCTCATTCTGGTGGACCACGACCGTGTCGACAGCAGCAACCTCAACAGGCAGCTCTTCACCGCTGAGGATGCCGAGCAGCAGCGCCACAAGGTGCTGGCGGCGATCCGGTTTCTGAGGGCGGTATGCCCTTCTGCCGAGGTGCGCGGGATAGCTGGCCGCCTGGAGAGGGACTCGCCGTGCTCCTGGCAGGATCTTCGTGCCAACGTGATCCTCTCGGCGGTGGACAATGCGCGCACAAGGCTTAT
>JAPWUW010000254.1 GCA_028275325.1 Anaerolineae bacterium
GTCAGGAGCTGGAACCCGAAAAACGCTGAGAGCGCTTGCGCGCCCGCGGCGGAGTCCAGCCCGAGCATCTGGCTCAGCCCGTTCATCTCCGCTGGCAGGGTGGCAGGGCCATCCCCGAGCCGGTAGATCATCGGCGAGATCACCTCCAGGTCCTGGGCCAGCAGCCGGTAATCCTGGCCGACAAGCGGCGCCAGGCTCGGCGGGAATAGATAAGCAGCAAGCCTCATATGCGGTGCGCGCGCCTTCAGGGCACGGCGCACCTGTGAGACAACGCGCGCTATGGCCAGCGCCCGGAAGGAGAGCCATTCAGCGGGCGCGCGCAGTGCTCTCAAGCCCTCGAGCAGGTCGCTGGGGGAAAACCAGCCTTCGCGGGCGCAAAGCGCCGCTTCGCCAGCCCTCTGCAGCCAGCTTGCTGTTGCTTGCAGCCCGGCAAGCACGTCGCCCCAGTGGAAGCCCAGCTCCTCAGCTGCTCTTGCGCACCACTGGCAAGTGCACGTGGCAAACGTCTCCAGCCCCTCGTATGGCGAGGCGAACCGAATGCCATCCAGGAACACCCCGGCGACACCCCAGGAGGCAACCTCCTCAACCCGCTCAAGCAGGCGGCCCTGTACCTGCGGGTGATTGGGGCAGCCGGAGCCGAACCAGAGCCGCGGCTCGCCCGCGATGGAGCGGCAAAGGAGCTCTTTTTCCTCGGCGGAGGCAGCAAAAGCGCCCAGGCAAGCCCATGGCCGCAGGCCCGCCTCCCTGGCCGCCTGGATGGCTTCGGGGAAAGCGCCAAGGACCACGTCTGCCAGCCCGAGCGAGCAGGCCCAGTTCAGCTCCTCCTCGTTCAGCATTTCGGCCGAAAAGTGCGCCCAGAGGCTCTTCATCGTGGTGCCCCTCCGCACAAGGAGGATTGAGCAGCCCACTGCAGCCACCTGCTGGCGATCATACAGCAGGCCATTCCCCGCCTCAAACGCTTGCGCGCATCAAGCCCGCTCCACCCGCGGCCATGCACGGCAAGCCCCTCGGAGAGCAAGCGGCAACTGCGGCCAGGGGCGACCTGCCTTGTGCACGCCGCGTTCGCTGGGGAGTGCACCATAGCGCAGCGCCCCTTGCCAGCCTGCGCTCACTCCTCGCGCCTGGCAGCAGCCCAGTTTGCACGGCTGCAACACCGCCGTGTATACTGTGCTTACTTTCGTTCAGAAAGTAAGGGGCTTCCCTGGAGCAGGAGTTGGCCAGGCAGGTGCGCGAGCGGGGGCAAAGGTTGAGCGCTGGTTTTGGCCGGGCTGGCCTCAGCCGGCAGGTGAATCGCAGCGCGGTCCTTTCCTACCTGCGTCACCACAGCCCCACCAGCCGCACGCAGGTTGCTCGGGGCCTGGGCATCAGCCTGCCCACAGTGATGCGCATCGTTAGTGAGCTGGAGGAGCAGGGCTTGGTGAACGAACTTGGCCCGGGGGAATCTACTGGTGGGCGCCCGCATTCCCTCATCGCTTTCAATGGCTCTTCTCACTGTGTGATCGGCATCGACCTCGGCGGCTCCAAGATATTCGGGGCTTTGGCCGATTTAAACGGCAACATCCTCGTCGAGCGCTACCACCCCTTCGCTAGCGGGCAGGACAATCACTATAGTGCCCTTTGCTCCTTTCTTGAGCAGCTCGTGGAGGCAGAGGAAGCGAAGGGCCGTGCGCTGATGGGTATTGGCATCGGTGTCCCCAGTGTTGTGGGGCCAGGCGGGGTGGTCCACTGGGCGCCGGCGCTGGGATGGCGGGACCTGCCCCTGCAGGAGATGCTCACCGAGCGGCTCTCGCTGCCTGTGGTTGTGGAGAACGACGTCAACCTCGCCGCCCTGGGCGAGCTCGAGTTCGGCGCTGGCGTTGGGGCGAGGCACCTCGTCTGCATCGCGATCGGGACGGGGATCGGGGCCGGGATCGTCATCGACGGGTCCATATACCGCGGCGCGCATCAGGCCGCGGGCGAGATCGGCTACATGCTGCCTGGGCTGGAATTCCTCGGGCGAAGCTACACAGGGTTCGGGGCCCTGGAGAGCATGGCCTCTGGCAGCGGTGTGGCCAGAAGAGCGCGGGAGCTCTTGCGGCTTGGCGAAGGGGAGGGCCCTTCCGCAGAGGCCGTCTTTGCCAGCGCACGGGCTGGGGAGCCATGGGCCGTGCGCGTGGTGGAAGAGACGACGAGCTACCTGGCGCTGGCCATTGCCAACATGGCCGCAATGCTCGACCCTGAGGTCGTCATCCTGAGCGGTGGCGTGGCGCAATCTGCGGATCTGCTCTTGGAGCCAATCGAGCGCAAGCTGCACGGCCTCATTCCCTTCATCCCGCGGGTGGCAGCCTCTCCCTTGGGGCGGCGTGCCGCCGTCATGGGGGCTATCAGCATGGTGCTCGATCTTGTCACGGGGCGCGTTTCCATCCGGCGCTTCGCCTGAAACTCCGCTCAGCCTGTGGAAAAGGCGGAAAGATAGGCGTTGCGCTTGCAGGAGTGCGGTAACATACTGCCTGAGAGGAGGCTGAAGATGGGTAAGAGTGCTATTTCTCGCCGCCGTTTCCTGCAGCTCATGGGGTTGAGTGCGGCCAGTGGGGCCCTCGCTGCCTGCGCTGGCGCCACGCCGGCCCAGGCTCCCGCTGCGACCTCGGCCCCCGCGGCAACGCCAAACATCGCCGCGACGGAGGCCGTCCTCGCAGCGCAGGCCACGGAAGCCGCCATCGCCATGCAGGCCCGCGCCGAGGAGGAGATCTTCAAGATGACAGCGGAGCAGTACGCGGCCATGGTCGAGCAAAACGTCGCCAAGGCGCTCCAGGAAGGCAAAACGGTCATCGAGATGCTCTCCGCCTACGGCACCATCATCGAGGACAAGACGCAGCCGCATTTCTGGATCCTGCGCAACTTCATGCAAAAGCACCCCGAGATCTACGTTCGCTACTCGCCATCCAGCGCCTACACCGGCGCTTTCAACGAAGTGATCATGATGCGCATCGCTTCAGGCGACCCGCCCGACTGCATACTGCACTACAGTGCCCCTATTGCCTACGCTGCCAGGGGCACATGCCGCCCCCTGGATGACCTCATGGATGTGCACCCCGTTGGCAACAAGGACGCCTGGGAGAAGAGCGCGCTCGCCCAGCTGCAGTGGAACGGCAAGACCTGGGGCGTCCCGCTCAACGGCAGCCAGAACGCGATGTTTTACAACGTTGAGGTCCTGGAAGCCAGGGGCATCTCCACCAAGCGCGAGGATCTGCCCAAGACTCTCGATGAGCTTTTGGAGCTCTCACAGGCGCTCACAGAGTGGGATGGCGACACGCTCAAGGTGGCCGGTTACACCCCCTTCGAGGGCAACTGGAGCTGGCCGGGCAAAATGGTGGCCAATGGCGGCATCATCTGGGATGGCGAGAAATACACCATCAACCACGAGAAGAATGTCGAGCTCGTCGAGTACTGGATCAGCTGGATAGACAAGCTCTACAAGGGCGATATTGATCTCCTGCGAGCGCAGGGCACCATGAACAACACCTATCCCGAGGGCGCCTTTGGCCTGGGCATCCAGGTCGTCTGCGATGACGGGCTCTGGTCGCTCACGCACGTCCCTCCGGAGCGCAAATACGAGGTTTCCGTCATGCCGACGGGGCCGAGTGGCACCAGGCACGCCACCTCCAACTGGCCGAACATGATGTTCATCCCCACCGGCGCCAAACACGTGAAGGAAGCCTTCGAACTCTGCGTCTACTATGGCACCGAGGGGCAGATCGAATGGTGGCACCGCTGGTCCGACGTGCCGTACTGGAAGGACTTCCCGGCGGATGTGGCGCCGCAGGACCTCATCGCTCGGGTTGGGGAAGCCAAAGCACTTGAGCTCACCCGCTTCGCGCGCGAGTACGCCTCCGAGATCGTCGTGCAGTGGAACTCGCCAGTGGAGGATTTCGCCACCGACGAGATCTACCGCGCTGTCGATTCGGCTCTGCACAAGCAGCAGAGCGCCAAGGCAGCGCTCGATGCCGCGCAGGAGATCGTCTCCGCCAAACTGCAGGAAGTCATTACCGGGGCGTGAGCTGAAGGCGGGCGTTGCTTCCTTGCCCTGCGGAGAGTGGGGCAGGAAGCAACGCCCCTTAGCTGGGGGCAAATGAGAGATGGCTGCGCGCAACATGCGGGCCCAGTCAGGCGAAAGCCTCTGGCTGCGCCTGCCCAAGCAATGGCGAACCGATATCACCGGCTACCTCTTCTGCCTGCCGTGGCTGCTCAGCATACTCATCTTCACGACTTACCCCACGGTGGCCTCATTCGTCTTCTCGTTCTTCAAGTATAACGTTAT
>JAPWUW010000255.1 GCA_028275325.1 Anaerolineae bacterium
CACCAGCCCCTCAAAATGAGGGCCAAGCTACAGGGGCGCGGGTAGAACAGCCGATTCCAAGAACCGCGCCGTACAGGCTCCCCTATAGCCAAACTGAAGACACACGCGTTGCTGCTCTTGACAGGAGCGCATTGTCGTTCTACCATCGTGCTGCAAGATTTCCGCAGCCTGGTAGGTCAGCGACCCTGGCTACATGCTTCGCTGCCGACCCAAAGGAGGGAGGGTGTACCGCGGCAAATACTCCGTCATAATCCCTTTCCTAGCGCCCCCTTTGATCCTGTACGCGGTGTTTGTCCTGTACCCATATGCGCAGGCCATGTATGTGAGCCTCACCCACTGGAGCGGTGTCTCCCCAACGCCTCAGTTTGTCGGGCTGCGCAATTTCGCTCGGCTCGTGCGCGACGATTACTTCTGGAACGCACTTAGCCACAACCTCATCTACCTCGCAGTTTTGCCTGCGAGCATCCTTGCGCTGGGGTTCTTCTTCGCCTTCCTGCTCACGCAGGGGGTTCGAGGGGCAGGTTTCTATCGCATCGTGTACTTCTTCCCCCAGGTCATGTCTGTCGTTGCCGTAGGCGTGCTCTGGAGTTTCGTCTATCACCCCACCCTTGGCCTTCTCAATGGCTTCCTGCGTCTCATAGGCATACAAAACCCTCCCGTCTGGCTCGGGAACCCCTCGACGGCGCTCCTTGCTGTGGGGGCAGTCGTTATCTGGCAGGCGGTCGGCTTCTACACAGTGTTCTTCATCGCGGGGATGGAATCCATCCCCACCACCTACTACGAGGCGGCAAGGCTGGATGGGGCCACTGGCTGGCACCTCTTCCGGCACATAACTCTGCCGCTACTCTGGGAAAACGTGCGCGTTGCGGCTGTCTTTCTGGCCATTGGGGCCCTCGACATGTTCGGCATCGTGCAGACGATGACAGAAGGGGGGCCAAGCCGCGCCACTGATGTCCTGGGCACCTATCTTTACGAGAACGCCTTCAAGCACAGCCAGTTCGGGTACGCCACAGCCATAGCCGTCACGCTCTTCGTCCTCGTGCTGGCTCTCTCGCTGCTGGTCATGCGTGCCACCGTCCGCGAGACGGTCGAGTACTAGGTAAACGGCCGCGCAGCCCCCATCGGATGGGGTGGCCTAGCCGCTCATTGGAAGAGGAATAATGATGATCTCGACGCAGGAAACTAGAGCACGAACCCTGCCCAGAAAAAGGCAGGCCGAAAGAGTCACTCAGCTCAAGGGAGCAGTTTCGCGCCTTGCCATCCAGGCCTCGTTGTGGATCTGGGCCATTCTCGTTGTCTTCCCGTTCGTCTGGATGATCTACACCTCGTTCAAGACGGATCAAGAGATATTCTTCAGCCCATGGTCTTTGCCGCAGACACCCAGGTGGGATAACTTTGTCAGGGCTTGGACAAAGGCTCACATCGGGCAGTATTTCTTCAACAGCCTGGTAGTCGTTGTCCCTTCCGTGATCTTCACGCTGCTTTTCTCGGCAATGGCCGCCTATGTTCTGGCTCGCTTTCCCTTCCGGGGCAACCGGCTCATTCTTTATATCTTCATCAGTGGCATGATGTTCCCGATCTTCCTGGGGCTGGTGCCACTATTCTTCCTCTTGCAAAGGCTGAGCCTGCTCAATACGTTTTTCGGGCTCATACTAGTGTATATTGCATACTCGCTCCCATTTAGCATCTTTTTCCTGACGGGATTCTTCAAAACGCTCCCTTCGGAGCTCCACGAGGCAGCAATTGTTGATGGCACGAACCAGTGGCAGGCGTTCTTCCTCATCATGCTGCCCCTTGCTCAGCCTGGGCTGGTGACGATTGGCGTTTTCAACGTGCTTGGGATGTGGAACCAGTTCGTCCTGCCGCTCGTGCTCATGTCCGATAACACCAAGTACCTCCTGACACAGGGCTTGGCTTACATGCTGCACCAACAGTACTACATGAACGACTGGAGCGGCCTTTTTGCCGCCGTGGTGATAGTCATGTTGCCGACGTTGCTCACCTATTCGCTCTTCCAGGGGCGTATCCAAAAGGGCCTGACGGTCGGTGCTCTAAAGGGCTAGAGGTCTCGCGCAGCAGAGGCAGAATGGCGCGGAAAGGAGGTGAAAAGCTCTTCATAGGCGCCGAGCCCAGCGAGCTGCGCAGCGGCAAGCCCTTCCTGAGCGAAGTTGCTCAGTCATTCGGCTTGGAGGGAAGCCATGAAGACCAGTAGGGATCTGGATCGTCGGGAGTTCCTGCGTCGCTCTTTGCTCCTTGGTGGCGGTCTGGCTTTAGCGGCCGGTGGCGTGCCGGGCTGCGCGCCCGCTGGGACACCCGTGCCGCCAACCGCCACACCAGCCCCACCAGCGCAGACTGGTGGCCCAGTCAGCCTGCCGGAGTTTGGCTTAGAGGTTCCAGCCGAGGCCGTCGACCCGCTGAACATCGAGAAGGGCATCACCGTCGATGGCGTGTTCTTCGAGGGCGGTTATGGCAGCGACTACATCCGCTACGCAGCCAAGATCTTTGAGGCGCTCCACCCCGAGACGAAGGTGAGCGTCGTCGGCATCCAGCGCGTTGGCGATCAGCTGCGGCCGCGCTTCATCGCCGGCAACCCGCCGGATGTGATCGACAACAGCGGTGCTGGGGCGCTCGATACCGTTGCTCTCGTCAACGAGGGGCAGCTTGCTGACCTTGGCCCGCTCATGGAGGCGCCAGCCCTGGACACGCCCGGGAAGATGTTCAAGGAGACGCTCTTCCCAGGCTCCCAGGACACAGGCGTCTACGACGGCAAGCAATACGCGCTCAATATCGCCTACACTGTGGTGGGCATCTGGTACAGCAAGACGCTCTTCGAGAAGAAGGGGTGGGAGTACCCCAAGACCTGGGATGAGATGCTTGCCTTCTGCGAGAAAGTGAAGGCCGAGGGCGAGATGTGGCCCTGGACCTATCAGGGCAAGTACCCGGGTTACATGGTCTGGGGCGTTTGGTACCCGCTAATCTACAAGATCGGCGGCATGGACCCGCTCATAAAACTGGACAACCTCGAGCCGGAGTGCTTCCAGCAGCCGGAGGTCAAGCAGGCCACTGAGCTCGTCTACGAGCTGGCAGCCAAGGGCTACATCATGCCAGGGAGCGAGGGCCTCACCCACACTGAGGCCCAAGCCGAGTGGCTGAATGGCAAGGCCGTCTTCATCCCCTGTGGCAGCTGGCTTGAAAACGAGATGAAGACAATCACTCCCGAGGGCTTCAACATGGTGGTGAAGCCCATACCCGCGGTCCAGGGCGGCAAAGGGAGCTTTGAGGCTGTGATGGCAGCCGCCGGCGAAGTCTACTTCGTGCCCTCGAAGGCCAAGCACCCGCGCGCTGGCATGGAGTTCCTGCGCATCCTGCTCTCCAAGGCCTCAGCTCGCTACTTTGCCGAGAACGTGAGCTCCATGATGCCTGTCATCGGCGGGACTGAGGGCGCAAAGCTGAGCCCTGGCATGCAGTCAGCCGTCGAAGTGGCCGAAGCCGCCGGCAATGAGGTCTTCGCCTTCCCGTTCTTCGGCGGCGTCTCGCAGGTCTCGACGGAGGCGGACAACCGCATGGGCGAGCTCCTCACCCTGCGCATCAAGCCAGCTGAGTTCATCAGCGCACTGCAGAAGGTGACGGATGAGGCCCTGGCGAACCCAGACATCAAGGTGATCCGCCGGCACTAAGCGCAAACCGCACGCTGCGGCCGGGCCCCGTGCAATGCAGGGCCCGGCATTCTTCCTGCCGCCCTAGCTTGGCCCGGCAAAGTAGAGCTCAATCGCCCGAGTGAGCACTTCTATGCTGCGCAAGTACTCCTCGAGCTCAATGTGCTCCTCCGGCGTGTGGTCCAGGCGCGAATCCCCTGGCCCATAGGCAAGTATTGGGCATCGCCAGGCAGGGCCGACGACATTCATATCCGAGGTGCCGCTCTTCACACTGAAGCGCGGCTCACCGCCCTGCTCCCGGATGGCCCGCAGAAAAGCCCTTACCAGCGGCGTGTTCTTTGGCGCGCGAAACGCCTGCTCCTCTGCGCTGAAACGCAAGGAGGCGCTCCCGGCTGCCGCCCTGGCTGCCTGCCGAAACGAAGCCACCTCGAACCCCGCCGGCAGCCGCAGCGCCACTTCCATCGAGACGGAATCCCAAAGCTCGTCGCTGCGCGTGTTGATCGTACGCAGCGAGAT
Source organism: Anaerolineae bacterium (assembly GCA_028275325.1). GTDB lineage: Bacteria > Chloroflexota > Anaerolineae > DRVO01 > DRVO01 > JAPWUW01. The sequence goes on from JAPWUW010000255.1 coordinate 4,173, forward strand.
GTCGAGCCTGTCGAACTGGCGCTCAATACCACCATTGTAGGCCTCGGCGAAGCCCTTCACCCAGCCCCAGAAGCCGAGCGCCTCCTCCGCCACTGTCGGCTCTCCGCTTGCACTA
>JAPWUW010000256.1 GCA_028275325.1 Anaerolineae bacterium
CGTCCAGGACCGGGCGACAGTACTTGGGACACCAGACGACATGGTATTTGCAGGAGTGGACAAAGTTGCGACTTGTCTTGTACAGAGTTCCCGCTGTCACAATGTGTATTACACAGCCTATAGCTACGTGATGCAAACGATGCGCACTGTGCTCACAGCTGCGGCATCTTCCTCGCCCATGCCTGAAGGCAGGGGCATCCGATGCCGCGCGGTTCGGGTGACGGGCCCAGCGGAACGGGAGGGGCAGCAGCGAGCGCGAGAGGTGCAGTGGGGGCAGCAAGAGGCGGCAGGGCGCGCACCGGAGCGGGCGAGCCTGCCGTGTGTCTGTCTGACTGGGGGGGCGGGAGGTGCACCGGGCAGAGCGGAACGGGAGAGACACAGACGGAGCGGGAGAGACGGACGGGCAGGACAAGGCGGCGGGCATCCTGCGGGGCGCAGGCGCCCGCCGCCTTGTCTATCTGTCTGGAGGGAAGGGCAGAGCGAGGCGCAGCGGCCACATCGAGGCGGAAGAGGCAGGGCAGCGGGAGGGAAGCTGAGCGCTGAGGGACCGGGGAGGCAGGAGGGCGGAGACGGAGCGGGAGAGATAGACGAGCAAGAGCAGGCGGCAGGCATCCCGCAGGGTGCGGGCGCCTGCCGTTTGTCTATCTGTCTGGAGGGACAGGAAGGGGAGCCAGGGAGCGCCGGGGCCATACCGGGGCAGGAGCGGCAGGGGGGAGCGGGAGGGGCCGAGCGCAGGACAGGAAGGGGGGCCTGCGGGAGGGGCAGCGCGGGGCAGGAGAGGACGCACCGAGCGGGCCGGCCGTGCGCCGCCATGGCCAGGAAGGGGGAGCAGGAGGGGCAGGCGGTGAAAAGAGGGAGGAGGGACAGGGGCGGCGGAGGCAGCAGCAGGGATGGCATTACAGGGAGGGTGCGTGCGGCGGGGTCATTACGGTGTAACGCATCCCCCTTCTCATGCGTGTGGGGGAATCGTCTTCCGCCCGGCGGCGTGCCAGGGTCGCATCCCCTTACGCTCCGCCCGCTTCCTGACACTCCAGCTGTCAGCTTCCAGTACGGTTTCCGCTGTCACCGCACGCCCTTTTTGCCGGCTTTCCCGCTCGGCTTCCGCTGGCAGCGATACGCCAAGCAAATTCTGCCACTGTCAACTTTCCGCACAGCTTCCGCAGGGGGCGATACGCCACTCAAATCCTGTCATGGCGCACCTGCTGTCAGCTCTCGGCACGTCTTCCGCCCAGAGCAATACGCCATCCCGCCACTGACAAGTTCCGCTCTCAGGCCAGCGCCGCTTTCGCGCTCAGCAGCTCATGCCGGCCTCTCCACTGTCTGCCGCCAGGCCCACTTCGCAAGCGTGGCCCTGCCGCTCCCTTCGCCCGTGCCCTTGCGGCAGAGAGAGATGACGAGGGCGCTGACGAAGGGCCGGCCTGCCTCCCGCAGCCAGCGCCGCACGCAGGGCTCGATGGCCTTCTGCCAGTCCGAAGGCCTCTCGACGGCAAAGCAGACAAACTCCCCGCCGTTCGCCTGCAGGTTGTGGTCGAGCTTGCCGAAGAAGTGCCTCTCGCGCTTCTCCCTGTCGCTCTCGACCTCGACGTAAATTGTCCTCTCACTGCCACCGTAGAAGGCCACGAGCGACAGGTCGGGCTCGTAGCCCGCAAAGCCGGCCGGCTCAAGCTCCACAAGCTGGACATCCGGGAACTTGTTGCAGAGGCCCGCCACCTCCAGGACGAGCAGGGCGTGGGCCGCATTGCCGTTGTGGCGGCTCAGGAGCCTCTCCCAGAGGCAGCGCGCGGGCTCCTGCCTCAGCCAGCGGGAGGCAACCTCACGGCCGCTTGCGGTGAGGCGGAAGAGCTTCGCGCGCGGCCTGAGCCCAGGCCCGGGATCGATCCACTCCAGCAACCCGGCATCCGCGAGCTCCTTGACGGCCTCCCCTGTCCGCACCCGGTCGGCCTGCCGCCAGAGCGTGCCGGTGGTGCAGGCGCCAGTTGTGGCCACAGCATGGAAGACCCTGGCCTTCCAGGTCGGCCTCGCGCTGTGCAGCTCGCCGTAGAGGACCCGGCGCTGCTCCGGGGTCAGGCGCAGGGCGGAGGGGAGGTCGCCCTGCGCAGGCTCGGGGTTCTGGCTCTCCTGGCCGTCCAAGATATAGGGCTTCATGGAGTCAAAGAGCTTGCGCATGCTTTGGTCCCACCTGGCACATCTGTCCTGGTCGTCCAGCACAAACCTCAGGTGCTCCTCCAGGACAGGCACAAGACTTGCGAGCTTCTGCCGCGTCTCGGGGTCCATGGGAGTCTCCAGGCAGTCGCGAACATCGCCAAGCCACTGGGCGATGCTTGCAGGGCGCCTGTTGAGCACACGTTTTTCCTGCTGGACCTTCTTGCCCATCCCAACGACCTCCTGCCATGACTGGGCAAACCTGCTCTGGCACGCCTCACCTGCTCTGAACATCGCAGTGCGTTCTGCTCTCTCCCGCTCGAGAGTCCTGCAAAAGTCGGAAACCCCCTGCAGGAGCTTCTCCGGGCTCTGCCCTCGCGCCCGCCGCCTGGACACTCTCTCTTGTGCTTCCGACATAACTGTACACTCCTTCATTGAGAATCGCGGCTCACCCCTCCAGCGTCGCAATCTGTCCCTATTGATATATACGGAGCCGCGCAGCCTTAGATGCATGACCGGCAGGGGGAATTCTGGGGGAGGTCCGGAAAGCCCCGAGCAGAGGCACAGACAGGAAGGGGCGGAGGGGGTCTCTGCACGCCTCCAGGAGACCCCCCGAAAATGGCCCTCTCAGTGGCCCCAGAGGCCAAATTCGCCTTTCAGGTGCTGCGATACCTGTGGCCCGAAGAGCCCCCTCAAAATGGCCATTCTAGAAGCAGACTGTATACGCATATGTATACACCCCTGTATACCGGCCTTTTCGCCTTGGCTTCAGCCGAACCGAGAGCCGCTATTGCTGTCCTTGAGTCACACCGGATCGGTCCTGTAGGTCACGCTTCTGGGCACAGGGCGGATGCTGAGCTTGAGGCGTCCTGTCCTGAGCTCCTCCTCGAAGGCGTCCAGAAGCGTCTCGAACATGGCGCCTTGGGAGAGTCCGAAGCTGCGCCCTGCCCTGGCGATGGCCCGCGCCAGGTGCATCGCGACGGCCACAGCGACTATCGGCACCCCGACCTCCTGTATACCTGCCGGTTATACGCCATTGCATATACCTGCGTGTATACTCTGGCACATGAGCTGTAACTCGCATGTTCCCCCATTGGCGCTACTGGCTGCGCCGCTGTGCACGCGCCGCGGTGAACACTGTGGCGCATACGCGTCTGCTCACGCTGGCATGCCACCGGGGGCGGGTGGACGAGCACGCCGGGGAGACTGAAGGCAGGCTCTTTCCGGGACGCAGCACTCCCGGAAGACTTGCTCCCCGCTCCACCCCTTCCCTGCAGCACTACAGGGAGCGGTGACGCCAGATTTCAGGAGTGCGGCTGCACTGGGTCGGTACAGCCACACTGCAGGCTACCGCCGGAGCGTGAGAACCGCGGGGACCTTCTCGAACATTCGCAGCCCCAGGGGCATCCCGATCAACGTCAAGCACGCTATGTAGGCCAACGCAATCCAGATACCACTGAACCAACAGCCGATGAGGACAAAGTATATCGCCCGCCGCAGGAAACTGCGCTGAGGGCGCGAGCCAGTGAGGTCCACCACTGTGAGGTCGCCGATCCGGGTTATCGTCACTGATTCCGGCGAACGACCTGTCATAACCTTCGGCACCCTGTGCAGCATGGCAATGCCGACAGGCAGCCCGACTAACGTGACGCAGAGTATCCAGGCCACGCACACCCACAGAGCCCCCAACCACCAGCCGATGAAGGTGAACCAGAGTGCCTGAGACAAGCAGCCAGGCTCCGACTTGCCTCGAATGACCACTGTCGCCGTCTTGCGCCTTTCAAGAGATTCTCAGCGACCCATGACTCCCAGTACACAACCACCTTTGCAGATTGACCGCTTCGTAACACCGCAAACCCTCGCAGCTCCGTGGCAGACATCCGAATTACCAGTGGGTGTAGTATCAGTGTCCAGTCACGGCAGCACATGTCGCGCGCGCCAGAGTTGCGCTCCACCCCATCCTTGCCTGGTGCCAAGACTGCTCGTTTTCCGGACGCGGAAGGCACGTGCCCGACCAGCACAAGCCGGGGACACCTCTGGGGAAAACGCTGGGCGGCATGTCCTCTATAGGGCCCTTCAGGACGGCAGCTGCTCCTGGGCGAGCCCACCAAGAGAGGCACAGAGAAGCAGCTCTGGGGCA
>JAPWUW010000257.1 GCA_028275325.1 Anaerolineae bacterium
GCCAGCCCGGCGTCCAGACCATATGGAAGGGGCTGCGCCGGCTCCAAGATATGGCTGACATGTGGCAGCTTCTGCACCACCACCCCTCCCCCAACTCTACCATGACTTATGGGTAACGATGAGCTTCGCAGGGGAGGGGTTGGGGGAGAGGTCTAATCCCGTGCCCGCACACACCCAACCCCCAGCCCCCCTCCCTGGCACACACCTAACCCCCAGCCCCCTTCCCTGGAAGGGAAGGGGAGAGCGTGGCTCCCCTCCCTTCGCAGGGGAGGGGCCGGGGGAGAGGTCTGCTCCCCTTCCCTGGCACACACCTAACCCCCCAGCCCCCTTGCCTGGAAGGGAAGGGGGAGAGCGTGGCTCCCCTCCCTTCGCAGGGGAGGGGCCGGGGGAGAGGTCTGCTCCCGTGCCCGCCCAGGGGAGGGGTTGGGGGAGAGGTCTGCAAGGCTAAGCCCCCGGCCAGTTTCCCCAGAAGGGAATGGGGGCCGGCAAGGCCTGAGGGAGTTCAGCCGCGGAAGAGGAGCGGCACCAGCACCCGGTAGCCGGTGGAGCCAGGTGCCGGGACGGAGCCAGCTGCGTAAACCGTCACCAGGCCATCGACTTGCTCAGTAGGGATGACGCGACCATCACCGTCGCAGATGTATGTGTGGAGTTTTTCCGAGCGGCTCACGAAGTCAAGCTTGCTCTCTCCAGACGCCTTGGCGCGAAAGACAATGCGAGCCAAAGGGCCGCTACCATTTGCCGGCGGCGAAGGTGCCACCTGCACTATGGCTATTGTCATCTGCCCTAGGTTGTTGTCGTACTCAAAGTACTTCCAGCCAGGGTTCAGGAAGGGGCCCGCTTCGATGCGCACCACCTCCAGGATATGTGGGTCGAAATCAATGAAGGCCTGGAAGCCGTAGACGTTGCTAACCCTCTCTGCCCAGACCTCAACGCTGAAGCTCGTTCCCTCCTCAGCTGCCAGGGGCTGCGGGATGAAGCGCAGCACGCCCTGCGTTTGCGCCAGCGCACGGCCGCGCGGAGGCACAAGCAGAGCCACCGTCAGGCATACTGCAAGAAGAAGACCACACCACCTCTTGTTGCCACCCATTCTGGTTTCCCTCACTTCGCTCGCCTTGTGAGGAGCGCCCGAGCGCGCATGCCCGAGAGCTTTCAGCGCGCCCGCCGGCGCCGCTCCCGCGGCACGAGCACCACAGCCGAAAAGACGACAATTACGAGGAGGGCCACCCCACCCGCAACCAACGGGGAGGCAAACCGGTTCCGGGCAAGCGGCTCAGGCTGCGCGAGAGCTGCCGGCGGCGCCGGATCTGGCGTCGCAGAAGGCGCCACGAGCGCCATCGCCTCCTTAGCGGGCGTTGGCGTACCCATCGGCAGCTCCCCGGGCTCCGTGGGTGAGGGCGTGGGCGCCCGGAACGTGGCCTGCGGCTCGGCTGGCGGAGTTGCCGTCGCCGTCTGCACAGGCCCTGATAGCGGGACGGGCGTCGTCGCCGATGGCTCGGGCTCAGGCGTGGTCGGCTGGTTGGGAACCGCCGCAGCCGCGGGCGTGCTCGTCGCTGTAGCCGTGAACGTCGGCAAAGGTGTCGCTGTCGGCAATGGGGTGGGCGTCTCTGGGGCAGCGGGCGGCGCCGGTGTGTGCGTCGGCTCCGGCGTCATGCCGGTGGGCGGGGCCTGCACAATCGTGGCCGTCGGCACCGGCGTCGGGGTGGGCGGCAGGGTGGGCGTCGGGGCCGGCGGACTTGGCGTCGGCGTCGCCGGTGGCTGGGGCGCCTGCACCTGGATGGTTGCGCCCTCAAAGACGGACTGGACCTCATGCACCTCGCCTTCAGAGAGCCCGCTAAGCATGCTGCCGGGCAAGAAGGAAATGGCACAAGCGCCTGGCTGCAGTGCGCGCACGGCTATGCGCGCGAGCAGCCCGCTGCCGCTCACAGGAGGATCCGGGTTAACCTGAGTGAAGGCCACGTCCAGCCGGCCGGCAGCGTTATCGGCGGAGTTCTGGGCGACGAAGCCCGGCCGCAGGAAGCCATCCAGAAGCTGCACCTGGATCCCCGGCTGGGCCGAGTCCGAGTCCTCCACAGCGAGAACATGCGGGTCATATGCCAGGTGCACCTCAAGCCCGTAGAGGTTCTGGGCGTTCTCCACGCGCAGCTCCAAAGTGGCCACCTGGGCCGGCGCCAGGAAAAGGGACGGGGGATGCAGGTAGATCTTGGCCGGCGCTTGCGCGCGCGCCGGGCTCAGGCTCGCAGCCAGGGGAGCGGCCACCGCAGCCAGAGCAAGCGCCAGGCGCACCATCAAGCTAGCAATTCGTCGCCACACCTCTTGCGGCCTCCATTCGCTGCTCATGTTCGTGCAAGCCACACTCCACGGGCCGTGAGCACAGCTCAGGCCACCCTCTGCAAGGGTCGGGGGCGCGGCTGCGCCCCCGACCCCCACGAGCACCGGGCAGCCGTTACCACGACCCGGGAGCCGTCTTCCCGTAGTTGGAGCCGGCGATGCTCAGGTCCAGGATGTTGATGTTGTTATCGGCGTTTATGTCGGCGCGTGAGTCGCCTGGCACCCACTCATTGCGTGGCTTGTTGAACCTGCTGCCGATGTAGCTCAGGTCACTCGCGTCGACCAGATTGTTTTGATCAGCACTGTTGTATGTGCCGCCTGTTCCAGTGACGTCGCCACCCCGCAGCTTTGTCGTCCCGACGCTGCAGGTGCAGCTGGCGCTGTTAGTCCCGCTGAGGGTAATCGTCTTCTGGTTCCAGAGGTACAGGTCGTGCCAGGCATCGATCGTGTACTGCGTGTCGCTTGGCTTGTACGGCACCTGCACCGACCAGCTGCCGTCATCACGCCCGAACTTCACACTCCAGCTGCCCAGGTCGCTGTTTAGGTACACCTGACCAGTATCGTCCTTGGGGGTGTAGCGCCCCTGCATGTTCACAGTGCCGGAGAGCGTGCAGAAGTTGCACTCGGTGGTGATGGTCAGCGGGACGCCGACAACGACGTGCGGGACGCCGTCGTTCTCCATCCCTTCCATGTCGGAAAGAACGTCGGCCCGGATCTGCACCTGCTCTGTGCCAGCTTTCTTCGGCCTCAGCACGACCTGGGCCACCGCGCCCCCACCCGAGAGCTGGTTGCGGTCCGTGCGCGCGGCTGCAAACCGGCAGACTCCGTTTTCGCAGGCAGCGTTCCACCCGCTCGGGACGGAGGCATTGCTCGTCGTGTTGAACCAGGTGTTTACGAAGCTCCCGCTGGCATCCACGATTCCCTGCGGGTAGGTGAGCTCGAACTGGTAGCCATAGAGCCAGCCGTAGCCTGTAGCCCCCGAGAGGCTCACAGTGAGCGTTATATCCTTGTCGCACGTGCTAAGCTTGTCCGCCTCAACTTCGAGGACGGCAGGGCCACCCACGGCGATCTCCACCTTGCTGTTCTCGCCACCCCTGAGAGGCCCGCTCAGTTCAATGGTGCCGGTGATCGTAAAGCCCTGCGTCAGGTCGACGCCGAGGTTCGTGACGACCCACGTGTTCCATACGCGGTCTGTCCCCGCAGTGGTCGAGAAGGTTTCCGACAGCGAAACCACCTGATTGCCCACCTTGACTTCGATGTCCTTGAGCGTGACGGTTGCGGTTTCGTTGGTTGAGGTGGAGGTGGCCACCACGTGGATGACGATGAAGTTCAGCGGCCCTACGTCTCCTACCTCCTTACCTATCTCGATCCCTCCGCCGGCGTTTGCCTTAGCATTTTGTCTGTCGTAGGAGAACTTAACATCATTCGGGTTGCCCCACGTGTGGTCCCTTTCCGCCCTGTTGCCCGCCACTCCAAGGTCCGGCACGCCCACATAGATCTCCCTGTCACCCGTGTTTGCGAAGTTCTTGTACCGCACGGCCACCTTCTGGACCCAGGACGACGGCGGAGCCCCCGGTATGATCGTCGGCCCGTCCGCCCCCACGGGTACCACGCCCACCACCATCATGCTCACTACCATGGCGAACGCAAGCAGAACCCTCATCGGCCTACCCATTTCCACTACCTCCGGTTCGAGTTGCTGGGGCTTTCCCGCCAGGGCCCTCGCCCGGCGGGCCGCGTCGCTCAGCTCACTGCTATAGCATCACCTCCTTTCCCTTTGTTGCCGGGCAAAGAGAGTAGGCTTGCGCCGCCGCGGCCCCGCCCCCTACAATGGAAGCGCAAAGAGGCCACGGACAAGCCCGTCCTGGTGCTTTGCCCTTGCCCGCCGTGCATGGCCGGCGGGCTTTTGCTTTGCCCATCTACCATAAGGCGCAAGCTCCGTCAA
>JAPWUW010000258.1 GCA_028275325.1 Anaerolineae bacterium
GACGCTTACCTCATCAAAGACGACTATCAGCTTGAGGTACCTGAGGAAGTCCTTAGAAGCCTAGGAGTGCAGGATTGGCGCGACTGCCTGGTCCTCTGTACGCTTACTGTTAGGGAGAACCCTCTGCTGGTGACGGCTAATTTGCTCGGCCCGCTGATCATCAACCGTGTGACAGGCCTCGGGGCCCAAGTGGTGCTTAGTGGCTCTGGATATGACACGCGGTATGTCGTCGTCAGCGAAGAAGGGGGAGAGCGGTAGTGCTGATCCTCACTCGGAGGTTAGGCGAAAGCGTCGTCATTGGCGACGCGATCCGCATCCACATATTGGGGGTAGAGGGGGAGCGCGTCAAGCTTGGTATCGAGGCACCCAGGGAAGTGACCATCGTGCGCTCCGAACTGCTAGAGCGCGTGCGCGAGGCTAACCTGGAGGCGGCCCAAACTGGACCAGCCAAGCGGCGGACACTGCCCCCGGTGCTGCAGAGGACGCTTGGCGCCAAGGAGCAGGTTGGCAAGTGACCAGGCGGGCAAGGCGCGCAGCAATACCACGAGCTATCTTGGCTCTTGGCCAGTGTCGGCAGGCAAGATGACAGTGAAGCTCGCCCCCTTCCCAGGTTCAGACGAGACTTCGACACGGCCGCCATGCTGTCGGACGATGTTGTAGACGTTGTACAAGCCGAGGCCCAGGGCCTGGCCACGTGGCTTCGTCGTGAAGAATGGCTGTCCCAGCTTCAGCAGTGCTCCAGGATCTATGCCTGTGCCGTTGTCCTCAACAGAAACGGCAACCTCGTCTGGCTTCGGGCAATAGATCCGGACACGTATTAGTCCCTTCTCGGGGCCAGCTGCTTGAATTGCATCTTTGGCGTTCAGCAGAAGGTTCATCCAGGCGACCTTCAGCTGATTGCGGCTGCCCAAAACAGTCGGTATGCCAGGGGCGACCTCAAGGGAGAGCTCCACGCGTGCCTTGCGCAGCGGATGATTGACCAGGCTGATAGCCTCTTGGATGCTTTCGACAAGGTCCACCTCGCTCTGCTCTACCTCGTGAGCACTGGCCAGCTCCAGCACGCGCTCGATCGTGTTTGCCGCGCGCCTTGCTGCCCGCAGGATCATCTCCAGGCTATCGCGGTCTGGATCTTCGGGAGCGCGGTCGAGAAGAAGCACCTCCGCGTTCCCGGCAATGACCGTTAGGGGATTGTTGATCTCGTGGGCAATGCTGGCGGCAAGCTGCCCTATGGCCGCGAGCTTGCTGGACTCGTAAAGGGAGGCCTCCATGCGCCGTTGGTCAGTCACGTCCCTCGCGAGGGTGACCACCCTATCCACCCGCCCGGAATCGTCCAGGATCGGGTACACTGTAACCTCGCGCCAATGCAAAGAGCCGTGCCCGTCGGCCTCGGAGAAGACAGAAGTGGCCCTTTCACCAGATTGGAAGCAGCCGATAACGCAGCAGTGCTCGCACTCCCCCTCACTGCGGTGATACAGGGCGCGGTACGATCGGCCAATGAGCTCCTGTGGCCGATACCCCAACCGCGCAGCTTCTGCTTCATTCACCATCAACAGCTGGTCGTCCCTGCTTACCACGTAGAGGCCGTCACCAATGCCCTGGAAAACAGCGCGCAGCACCTCAGTGCTTGCTGCAAGATCCCGATAGGCCGCACTCAGGCGCTCAAACAGCCTGATGTTCTGCAGAGAGGTGGCAAGCTGGCTTGCAAACGCCTCGAGAAGTCGCCCATCCTCAGCGCTCAACCCACCGGGAATGGCACTGTCAATCCCCAACACGCCAAAGAGATCCTGGCTTCCCCGCACGGGCACGGCAACGACTGAGTGCGGCGCATCTCGCACTGCAGCTGAGAAGCCGTGCTGAATTGTGTCCTCAACGACAAACGGTTGGCCACGTATGAGGGACCCGTCTGCGCACCACTGCCAAATAGCAGCTGCCCCGTCATAAAGGGGGCCGCGTGGTCGCGCAGACTCCAGCTCCGGGCGGCCGGAATCCCCCAGACGGAAGAAGAAGGCATGTTCAGCCAGAGGCATTGTGCTGAGCACGGATTCCAGCGTAGACTGGATAGCTTGCGACCTGTCCAATGTGCTGACCAGGCGGCGGCTTGCATCCGCCAAAGCCTCAGCTTGCCTCATGCGCCTTTGTGCCTCTTCGTACAGCCGCGCGTTCTGCAGCGCGGTGGCCGCTTGGCCAGACGCAATCTGCAGCAGGCGCAAGTCGTCTGGGGTGAAGGTCCCGGGCCGGTCACCTCCAAGGGAGACAATACCAACAAGGGACTGCCCGGCAATCAGGGGGAGGCCAAGGTATGAGCGCACCTGTGCAGGCGGTTCGCACCGGCAGAAATCGTCTTCCAGTTCGCAGCCGACAGTATCGTAGACAAGGAGCGGTTGTCTGCTTCTGGCGACGAAGGTGGGGTAGTGCACACTGAGCCGATAACGGTCCCCTGGCCCGAGTTCCGCTGACCCCTCAAGCGTTATGATTGGGCCCAGTTCGCCCTCAGCTGAGACGAGACGGACTTCCGCGATGGTGGCAAGGGTGAGGCTCTTCATGCTGCCGAGAATGCTCGTCACCGTTTGCCTGAGCTCAAGGCTGCTACTCAAGGACTGGCTGAGTTCGTAGAGCGCGGCGAGCTCGTCGGCGCGTTGTGCTTGCCGGTGCAGCCGAGCGCTTTCCAGGGCTATTGCCGTCTGGCTAGCCAACGCCTGCAGCAAGCGCTCATGCTCTGGTTCAAACGAGCCCTCGGCCACAGCTACGGCCGCTATTGTCCCGGCGGGGGCTTCACCCACCTGAATGGGGGCTACGAGTACTGGGCCTTTCCGAGCAACGGCGACTGGTAGGGCTTCTTCTGGCCCAACGCAGACGGGTGCCCTCCTTACCAAGGCTTCCTTTAGCGGCCCTGCTTCGCTCACTGGGATTGGCTCAGCAAGAAGCTCAGCACCGACCCGAGCACTGGGAATCAGGAACTGCCGGCTCTCGTCCAACAGGTGCACGATGACTGCTTGCGCCGAGAGTATCTGTCGGAGAGCCGTCTGCGCCACTATGGTGAGAACCCTTTCCAGGCCCAACCCGGCCGCTGCCGCCCGGCTCACGTCGGAGATCGCCTGCAACTGCGAGAGAGCTTCGCGCGACCTCTGCTCCTGCAGCAGAAGCTGCAGCCGCATCCGCAGTGCGTCCGCAAGGAGAAGGCAGGCATACCACTGGGATGGCGGCTGCGGTTGCTTCATGAAGACACAGAGTGCGCCTTCCCCGCCAAGGGGGAATACCCATAGCTCGCCGTCATAGTGCAACATCCAGATCACGGGCAGCCGACAGGCCTCAGCGGCAGCAAGGACTGACGATGCGCCTGCGGGCAGCCTCAACCCTTGTGGAGCTTGTAGCTCCAGCCGCAGCTGGTGGACGACCAGAAAAAGGCCGGCAGCACGGCTGCCATCCAAGCACAGCTTCAAAGCATCCATCAGAAACGAACGGGGACCAACCTCAAGGGAGAGCGATTGCAAGCTCCGCCAGGCCTGCCAGAAATAATCGGGCACGAGCACTGCGGCACCCTCTTCCAGCAGAACGTCAGGCTGTGTCGCGCCAAACTGCTGCTCGAGCGATGCTAGCGCCTGCTGGACGGCAGCATCGCTGGTACAGGGCACAAACCCGTTGAGGAAGGGCAGGGAAGCTGAGTCTGGAGCACGGAGGATCGCCGATCGAGCTGGCAAGTTACTGGCTTGCTGAAGCAGGGCAACCCACGGCTCAAGCAACGGCCACCGCGGCCATAACACGACGGCATGCGGTCTGTAAAGGGATACTGCCCTGGTAGCCCCTTCCGGAGTGTCGGCGTAAACGATCGAAACCTGCCGATGGAAAACCGCAGCAAGCCACGAAGGGGGAGGGTCTGGCGAGGCAAATAGAAGCCTCATCATGGGCACCAGCCGTGGAATGCATCAGGACAGAAATCAGGGCTTGAGCATGTACCCATGGCGGGAGACGGTGACAATGTAGCGAGGGCTCTTAGGGTCTGGCTCTATCTTCGAACGGAGATTGCGCACATGCATGCGAACGAGGTCGGGGCTTCCTGTATCGGTTGGGTAGTCCCAGATCTCCTGCAGGAGGCGATGTGAAGACAGAACTTCCTCGGGGTGTGTCATGAAGTAGTACATCAGCTCATACTCAATTGGCGTGAGCAGCACGCGCCGGCCTGGCGTCTCAACCTCATAGGTCTTGCAGTTTAGCCGGATCTCGCCCACCTGTAGGATAGAAGGGGCCTCTCGTGG
>JAPWUW010000151.1 GCA_028275325.1 Anaerolineae bacterium
AGGAGGTCGCTTTGCTCCTTGGTGAGGGAATTCGTGCTATCTGTGTTGGGCGGCAGGCGCTGAGGTTTCAGGCGCTGTAAAGGGCCCGGTACTGGTGGTAGTTCCAGAGAACCAGGCCAAGGTAGGTTTTTGTCTCCTGGAAAGAAACAGCCTCGTAGAAAAGATCTGGGTCGCTGCCCGCGCGACGGGCCCAAGCCAGGGCGTTGCCTGGCCCGGCGTTGTAGGCAGCAAGCGCTGCCAGCACGTCCCCGCCAAAAAGCTCCAACTGCTTGGCGAGGTAGAAGGCGCCATAGCGGATCGAGACGTGTGGGCGCAGCAGGTCCGCCTCTTGGAAGGGCTCGCCGAGCTGCTCTGCGATCCACTCTCCTGTGGCGGGCATGATCTGCGCCAGGCCTTGGGCGCCGGCACTCGAGCCAGCGGTGGGGTCGAAGAGGCTTTCCTGGCGAATCAGAGCGAGGAAGAGGAGGGGATCCACTCCCCAGCGCTGGCACTCGGCGAGGGCGAGGTGCCCGTAGTAAGTGGGGTAGGCAAGCGCCCGGACGAAGCGGGGTGCTTGGCTGCCGAGGGCGGCTAGAAGCCGCGCTGCACACTGGATCGACAAGCGGTACAGCCACGCCTCTTTGGCCCAGAGCGCCAGGGAGTACTGGCAGAGCGGCTGGTCATCGAGGCTGCGGGCAAGCGCAAGCAGAGTGGCCTGCGCCTGCGAGCGCAGCCCCAGCCGCAGGAGCTTCTGCCCGGCCTGGAAGCTGGCATTCTGCCGCAGCGCCGCGGGGAGATCCCCTGGGCGCCAGGATGGATCCAGTTGCTGCAGCTGACTTTCGGCCTCAGCCTGCCACTGCGCAGGTGGCTCAAGGAGGGCGCTGCCGCGTGCCGGAAGGACCGCCTCCCGGACTCCCTGAAGCAGCAACTGAGCCCGATAGGCGTAGAAGCTCGGGGGGCCGGCAGCTGCTGACTGCAAAAGGGGGGTTGCCTCGTCGGTGGAGCCGGCCTCGAGGAGGAGCCTGCCGAGCCAGAAGCGCACCGCCAAGGCCGCAGTTGAGCCCTCGCTCTGGCTTAGGCCTGTGCGCAGGTGCGCCACGGCGCTTGCCCGATCCCCCTGCACAAGGGATAGGAGCGCGGCCCTGAGAGGGGCTTCCTGCGCGGCCGCGGATTGCGGGTATTGCTGGTAAAGCTGCTGGTAGAGCTCGATAGCCTGCGGCCGATCCCCAAGGCTTGCCGCAAGCGCTGCTGCCTTACCCAAGGCCACTGGCGCCAGCTCGTGTTGCGGGTAGGATGCGGCCAGGGCGCGCTCCAGCTGGATGGCCTGTGTTGGGAGGCCCATCTGCGCCTGCGTCTCGGCCTTGGCAAGAATTGCGGCCGGGATAAGGGGATCGCCGGGATGGGTCTCGATCAGCCAGTCGAACTCGCGCAGGGCGAGCTGGTACTCGCCTAGGGCGCGGTAACTCAGGCCGGCGTAGTAGTGCGCACTGCCCCGATGGCCCTGGGGATCCGCGGCGATGTGCCGCTGCAGGGCCTCCACGGCGCGGTCGTAGACGCCGGCGTAGTAATCGACCACCCCGCGCTGGTAGTCGTCCACGGCCTCTCCGGCATCGAGGAGCAGAAGCAGGCTGGCATAGGCTGCCCAGGATTGGGGGTAACTCTCGAAGACGGTGCGCAGGCGAGAAAGCGCTTGAGCTGCCAGCCCGGCAGCGCGCTCCGCGAGCGCCCAACGGTAGAGGAACCAGGGCCGATCGCCTGGCTCCACCTTTGGCTCTGCCTGGCTGAAGATGGCGATGGCGAGGAGAGGCTGCCCCATGAGCACGAGTGCGTCCGCGGTGCGATGCAGCGCCTGCAGCCACTCCTGGTAGTTGGCACTCAGGCTGAGGGCGAGCTGATAGTGCTCCGCGGCGCCCTTGAAATCCCGGATGGCCTCCAGGCATTGGGCTGCACGCCAGGCTGCCTCCCGCCGCGCCGGAGAGAGCGGCTCTTGCAAAAGGTAGGAACTGTAAAGCCGAGCGGCAGAGGCGTGGCTACCGGCGGCCTCCAGTGCTGCTGCCCGGCGGAAGAGGAAGGTGTTGGCCTCGGCAGGCACGACCTTTGCGGCAAGCTGCCAGAGCACCGCGGCTGCTCCCCAGCGGCCCAGCGCCTCGTAGCACTCGCCGAGCGGAACGAGGACGGATGAGCTGGGGCTCCCCCTGGAGAAGAGCAGCGACTGCAGGGCACTCGCTGCCTCCTCATGGTAACCATCGTGCAGGAGCGAGAGGGCAGCAGCAAGGGTTGCGGCGTTGGCGAGCTGCTCGCCCGGCCACTTGAAGGGCAGCCACACGCCGGCCAGCAGCCCAAGCCGCAGAAAACGGCGCCGCGAGAGGGGCTGAGCTTGCGCCCCCGCGGCATTCATGGCGGGCACAGGATCCGGCCGCAGGCGGGGCATAGCACGAGCTCCCCCCCTTGCTTGAGCCGCTGTATGACGTGCGTCGGCAGCTGCACGCCGCAGGCCTGACAGTTCTCCCCGCGCACCAGGGCGACCGCCCGCCCCCCCTTGCGCGCCTTGAGGCTCTCGTAGCGCTGCAGCAGCCCAGGAGGCAGCAGGCCCCGCAGCCGCCCAAGCTCTGCCTGCAGCTTCTGTACCTGCACGCCGAGCTCTGCCTGTTGGGCCTGGAGGGCCGCCACCCGTTCCGCGTTCTCGCCCTCGAGCGCTGCCAGTTCCTGCGCGGCGGTTGCTAGGGCCGAATTGGCCTCGTCCAGGGCGAGCATCAACGAGAGGATATCGTCCTCGAGCTGGGCGAGACGCCGGCTGAGCGTCTCGCCTTCCATCTGCAGGTTGCGCAGCTCTCGTGGGTTGGTGACGGTGCCGCTGTAAAGCTTTTCCTCTCCCGCTCGCTTCTTGGCGCGGATGAGGTTTGCCTCTTCCTCGTGCAGCCGCAGTTGCCGCCGCAGCTCCTGAACTTTCGCTTCGGCAGAAGCCACTTCCATCCTTTTGGCAAGCAGCGCGGCAGGTTCAGCAAGGGCGCGCGCGATCTCCTTCAGCCGGGCTTGCCCCTGCGCGAGCTGTTCCTCAGCCTGCTGCAAAGCGGCGAGTTCCCTGACGCCAGGCATAACTCCTCCAGGCAGCAATCGCTGACATTTTAGGGGCCGGGCGCAAAGAGCTCAAGCTAGTGCAGCACGCCCTGCCGGGGGTGTTCGGCGGCCCGCTTGCAGTGAGTGCGCTCATAAGCGCTTGGCCGTTGGCAGGTGGCGGTGGTTGCGCTTGGCACGCCTACTGTTGATGGCACTTTCAGGAACTCTCTTCGCCTCGTGGCGGCCCCATCTGCGCGCTGCCTGGGCGCTCGGCCTTTGGCGCGGGGGGCGGCGCAGCCTCCAGGAAGGCGGAAAGCTGCGCGTCGATCTCCGCAACAAGCTTTTCAAATGCCTCCTCTGAGATGACCCCATCGCGTTGCAGCTCGAGCACGGCCGCACGCTGGGCGCGCAACAGCTCTCGCTGGGCGTTGCGCAGTTCCTCTGCGGCCAGGGAGGGGTTTGTGAGCAGGAGCTCGCGCACGGCCTTGGCCATCGATTCCGCTTCGGAGAGAAGCTGTGGCCGCAGGCTCTCCCAGGCGTGTGCTGAGAGGAAGCCCTCTTCGTAAAGCTTATCCAGGTGTAGTGCGGCGGCCCTGAAGGCCATGAGGCGAGCCTGCCTCAGTTCGTATTCCAGCTGCATGGGGTTGCGCGTCACGATCTGCAAGAAGTGCAGGAGCGGCTTCATGGTGGTGCTCTGGGCGAGGAGAGTGAAAAGCACTACTCCGTAGGCCATCACCTGTAGCTGGCTACGGGCTGGGCCCAGAGCTGGGGGTAGGCTCAGCGCAAGCGCCAGGGCGATGGCGCCGCGCAGGCCTCCCCAGTTCAGCACGTGTTGCCAGCGTGGAGGGATTGGTTCGGGAAGCTTGCGCGAGAGCCAACCAAGGCCGTACACGCTGGCGGCGCGCGCCACAAGCACAGCCAGGACGGCGGCCGTCACCGGCCGCCACGAGCTTGCCAGGGTTGCCAGGTTGATCTCAAGCCCTATGAGCAGGAAAACAAACGAGTTGGCCAGGAACGCCACGTACTCCCAGAAGTTGAAGAGGACAATGCGGGTGGTAGGGCTCATGCCTTGTGGGCCGATGTTGCCATTTACCAGCCCGGCGGCCACAACTGCAAGCACGCCACTGAAGTGCAGCCTCTCGGCGACAAGGTAAGCTCCGTAGGCGAGCACCGTGGTGAGTGTGGTCTCGATCAGGTAGTCGTCCACACGGGTGATGAGCCGGGCTGTGAGCACGCCAAGTAGCACCCCCACAGCCACTCCGCCCACCGCCACGCGCAGGAACGCCAGTGCCCCACCGAGCAAGCTGAACCTGCCGGTGAGAGCTGCAGCAAGCAGCAGGTTGAAAAGGACAATGGCTGTCCCATCGTTGAGGAGGCTTTCGCTTTCCACTAGGAACTCCAGGCGACGCGGCGCGCCAAGAGCCCGGAACAGGGCCACAACCGAGACCGGATCAGTGGCGGATATCAGGGCGCCGAAAACGAGAGCCACAGGCAGCGCAAGGGGCGTGAGCGCAGCCACAAGGGCACCGACCACTGCTGTGCCGATGATCACCCCGGCGACGGCAAGCAGGACGACTGTCGCCAGGTCGCGCGTTAACTCTTGGAAGCTGATGTGGAAGGCGGCTTCGAACACAAGCGGGGGGACGAGGAGAGCCAGGATGAGCCCAGGGGTGAGGCTGGGATGGATCGGCTGCTGGCTTGTGAGGACAAGCCCTGCGAGGACGAGGGCGACTGTATAGGGGATGCGCAGCCGGCGGGCAGCTATTGCCACGAGCGACACGAGCAGGAGAAGCTCGATCACTAGCGTTTCCGTGAAGATGAACTGCTCCACCAGCCAACCCCCTTCGCTGCCGCGCTCGAGCCAGGAGCTCAACCGCATTAGCCGCTGGCCGAGTGCTCGCCTGGCATTGTAGCAGATCTTCAGGGCGCCTGGCAGCAGCGGAGCGACTCTGAGGCGCACCAGAGGCGGCTTGCGCTGGACTGCAGCCACTGGCATGATGCGCCCAAGAGCGCGTGGAGGGCCTGGCATGCTGCTTGTGATCTCTTCCGGTGGCAACGATTGGGACGAGCTGTTGCGGCTTTCTGGCATCCCGTATCGCCGCTGTCAGCCAGGCTACCTGCAAAGGGAAGATCTAGCGCTTGCGGAAGCGGTGGCCATTCTGGGGCCGCGGGCAGGCGAACCAACTCTCTTTGAGCCGGCGGAGCGCCTGCTTCTGGAGCAGGAACTGGCAAAGGGCAAGCGTATCTTTGCCGAGTACTGCCTCTCGATAGGCAACGTGTACACGGATGTGCCGGCCAGCAACAGGCGGCTGCGGCTGCTCGCCATGCCGGCGGCCTCAGGTATTTCTGGGCTGGAGCCTGGCGCTATCCTGGACGACTGGGATGGCCAGTGGCTTGCGCCCTGGTTTGCCTTTGGCGAGCCATTGCTCGTCTACGCCACAGTGGCTGGTCACGATCGGGCACTGAACATGCCGCGCCCGGAGGACGTGCCCCGGCGGCAGTGGGCGCTGTGGTTTGAGCCACCGGGCAACCTGCTCCTCGCCACTTTTAGGCTCTCAGCAGCTGTAAGTGGCCGCTATGGGCCCAGGGAGCACTGGCAGGCCCTGACGCGCTGGGTGCTCTCCTGGCTGCTGGGGCGCGAGGTGCAGCTTCGCTGGCCGCGGGGAGCTGTCTGGCACGCACAATCGCGCGGTGACGCGGGGGGCAGGCGTGCCAGGGCAGCTGCCGCCGCTGACCGGGCCATAGAGTGGTACTCCCGCTCAGGAGTGCTGCTCGATGAGGGAAGGCGCGGCGTCCTGGAGGGTTTCAGCACGGAGATCCGCCCCGATGGCTCCCAGCCGCTGCGCCCGTATATCCGGGCTGATTGTTGTGGAGAAGTGGCGCTTGCCTTCCTTGCGCACTACCGCCTTAGCGGGGAGCCGCGTTCGCTTGCAGTTGCCCGCAACTTGGCGCACTTCCGCGCTGAGTATCTTCAGTGCCATGAGCCCGGGCCACTGTACGGCATGGGCAGATGGAGCAACGCCGGCTGGAACGTCTGCTATCAGGATGACGTGGCGCGGGCCATAATTCCCCAGCTGCTCCTTGCGACAAGCGAGGAGGATGAAAGGATGCTCGCAAACGCGGTCGATGCGCTTGAGTTCTTAGTGCGAACGACTGGCCCGGACGGGACTCGAGTGTCAAGGACCGATAGCTGGCGCCTCACGCCTGCAGAGCTCGAGAGGCTGCGGATGCAGCCGGCCCGGTTCCCGAGCGCGCACTACAACGGTTACTACTGGGCTGCGCTGGTCCTGGCCTATCAGGCGACAGGCAGGGAGGATTTCCTGGACGTGGCCTGGAGGGGGCTGCGGTATACGATGTCCTGTTACCCAGAGACGGTGCGCGAGATGAGCGAGACAGAGGAGAACTGCCGGCTTGTCCTGCCGCTATCCTGGCTTGCCCTCGCCACGGCCGATGCGCAGGTCAAGGGGTGGCTCGAGGAG
>JAPWUW010000085.1 GCA_028275325.1 Anaerolineae bacterium
GATGTCCTGTTACCCAGAGACGGTGCGCGAGATGAGCGAGACAGAGGAGAACTGCCGGCTTGTCCTGCCGCTATCCTGGCTTGCCCTCGCCACGGCCGATGCGCAGGTCAAGGGGTGGCTCGAGGAGCAGCAGCCACCCATGGTTGGATGGTGCCTGGGCGCGCGCCTTCGATGTGCGCCGCCACGAGATCTTCGGCTCCTCGGCCGATGTCGGGTGGGGGCCTTGGGCTATAGAGACCGGCTGGACTGTAGCCAACATTGCTGCCGGGCTGGCCATGTACGCGAGCGGCGAGTTGCTCTGGCCTCCAGGGTGCCCATAGCAGCGTGTGGTTCTTGCTGCCCAGGCTGCTTTCCCCGGCGAGGTGTGGCCACGAGCCAGCCCAGCCTGTAACGTGGTTTGGGCGCGGGTGTCGGTGGTATACTCATCGCTAATGGTCCCGGAATTCAGCATCATAAAGGAAGGCGCGTTTGGCCGTGTAGGAGGGTCTGCCAGGCATGTGCTCGCTCGGGCGGTTGGTTGCCATAGCGGGGAAGGAGTTCCGGCACATCCGGAGAGATTTCCGGCTGCTCCTGCTCGTGACGCTTTCTCCGCCTTTCCTGCTCGTGGTGCTGGCCTACCTTTTTGCGCTCGACGTGCGCATCATCAACCTGGTTGTTGTGGATCAGGATCGTACACCCGTTTCCCGCCAGTACATTCAAGCCATAACCGCAGATGGCACGTTGAAGCTGCGGGGCTACAGGGACAATTACGCCCAGGCGGAGCAAGATCTATTTGCTGGCAAGGCTGAGCTCGTGATAGTCATCCCACCTGGGTTTGAGCGAGAGCTGTATCGGGCTGGCACGCCTGCGGTGCAGGCCGTTGCCGATGGCATGGATTCGCTGGCAGCCCAGACGGCCTTGCAGGAGGTCAGCGCCCGCACACTTGCGTTCGTGAAGCAGTTCAGCGGCTTTGGCCAGCCCGTGGCGATCCGCAGCCGTGCCTGGTACAACCCCGAGCTCAAGTCCCTCTGGAGCATGGTACCTGGCCTCATGGCGATTGTGCTGTGCCTGCCGACCCTGGCTTTCACGCTTTCGGTAAAGAGGGAGGAAGAGCAGGGCAGCTACGAGATGCTGCTTGCCAGCCCCATGCGTCCGGCGGAGTACCAGCTTGGCAAGTTGCTGGCCTACGTGTGCAGCGGTTTGGCCAGCGCGATGCTCGTGGTTGGGGTGGCGGCGCTCTGGTTCCGGGTGCCGCTGCGCGGCAGCCTGTGGATGTTCCTCCTGCTTGCGGCGGAGTATTACCTGGCGAGCATGGGCATCGCGCTTGTGATTGCCCGCGTCGTGACAAGCCAGCAAACGGCGATGTTCCTCGTGCTTCTGCTCTTCTTTATACCGGGGTTTTTCATCGCCGGCCTAATCCTGCCGGTCAACACGCGCACCCTGGCTGCTCAGTTGACGGCCTACGCGCTCCCAGTGACTCACTTCCTGGCTGTGTCCCGCTGTGTGTTCCTGAAGGGCGCGGGTCTCGGGCAGCTGCGGTTTGAGGCTGGCATGATGGGCGCCATGGCTGTGGCAGGCCTGGGGCTCAGCCTCCTTTGGCCGCGGCGCCGGCTGTGCTGAGGGAAGGATGGCTAGGCGCATCCTGAGCCTGGCGTGGAAGGAGTTCGCCCAGCTCCTGAGAGATCGCCTGATGACGCTCTTCATAATTGCCATCCCGGCGGCTCAGCTCATCTTGCTTGCCAATGCTGTGAGCCAGAGCATTCACGCACTGGCCCTGGCCGTTGTGGATGAGGACCGCACCAGCAGCAGCCGTGCTCTTGCGCGTGCACTGGACAATATCCCGGAGCTTGAGTGGCGGTTCGACCTGGTGAACCAAGCAGCGGCGCAGAGGCTGCTCGAAGGCGGCAAGGTGGCCGTGGTGCTTGTCATTCCCTCTGGTTTCGAGGCGGCCTTGCTGGCTGGCAAGGAAGTGCCCTTGCAGGTGCTCATCGACGGCACAAACAGCCTTGTGGGCAGCGTTGTTCGCTCCCTCGTCGAGGGGGCTGTGGCCGATTTTCTCAGCCGCCTGACCACGAGTGTTGGTGGTCGTGAAGTTGGCGTGGAAGTGAGCCGGATTGCGCTCTACAACCCTGAGCTCAAGGTGCGGCCTTTCATCATCCCAGCCCAGATGGGTTTCATCGTCTACCAGGTGACTCTCATCGTGGCTTCGCTGGTGATGGCACGCGAGAAGGAAACGGGGACGCTGGAGCAACTGCTTGTCACGCCCCTGCGGCCTGGCGAGATCCTGCTGGGCAAGGCGCTGGCGCCACTGCTTGTTGGCGTGGCGAACTTCCTGCTCATGTACGCTGTGGCCCGGAGAGTGTTTGAAGTGCCAATGCGCGGCTCGTTCGTGCTGCTTGCTGGGCTTAGCTCGCTCTTTGTTCTGGTTGAGGTAGCCTTCGGGATGCTCATCTCGAATGCCAGCCAGACGCAGCAACAGGCGATGCTATACGTTTTCCTCCTGGCGATGATCGACGTGGCACTGAGCGGTTACCTTGTCCCGGTTCAGAATATGCCCGTGCCGTTCCGGCTGGTGGCAAGCTTGTCGCCCCTGCAGCACTACCTAGTTATCCTGCGCACGGTCATGCTCAAGGGCGCTGGGCTCGCATTGCTCTGGCCGCGGGTTGGTGCCTTGGTGGGGATTGGGCTTGGCGCTGCCCTTGTGGCTGGGCGTATGGCGGCGCGCTCGCTGGAGTGAGGTGCATGACGGGAGAGCTGGTCATCGAGGCGCGCGGCGTTTGCAAGAGTTTTGGCCGGGTGGCCGCCGTGCGCGGGCTGGACCTGTCGGTGCAGCGGGGGGAGATCTTTGGCCTAATTGGGCCAGATGGTGCTGGCAAGAGCACGGTGGTGAGAATCCTTGCCACTGTGGCCTCGGCAGACCGGGGAGAAGTGCGGGTTCTGGGAATGGACGTGAGGCGGATGAGCGTGCGTGTGCGGCGCCGGGTCGGTTACGTGACGCAGAACTTCAGCCTCTACCCGGATCTGACTGCCTATGAGAACCTGGAATTCTTTGCCGCACTGTTCGAGGTGCCGAGGCGTGAGCGAGCGCGCCGCGCTCAGGAAGTGTTGGAGCTTGTTGGGTTGGCGCCCTTCGGTGATAGGCGAGCAGGGGCATTCTCGGGTGGCATGAAGCGCAAACTCTCGCTGGCGTGCGCGCTCGTGCACGAGCCCGAACTGCTCCTGCTGGATGAGCCAACCACCGGGGTGGACCCAGCTTCCCGGCGAGAGCTGTGGGATATACTGGCGCAGCTGCACTTGCGTGGGGTGACGATAGTGCTCACGACCCCTTATCTCGACGAAGCGGAGCGGTGCTCTCGCGTGGCCTTGATCTACAAAGGCAGGGTGGTGATCTGCGGGCCGCCTGCACAGGTCAAGGAGCAGGCCACTGGAAGGCCCCTTGAGTTCCGCCCGGTGACGCCGCAAGATGGGCGGCTCGCGTTGCGCGCAGCGCAGGAGGCACTGGCCCAGCTGCCAGGCGTGACGGAAGTGCTGCCCTTAGGGGATGTCATCCGCGTGTACGGCCGGGACGGACTGGTGCTTGAGGCAGCGGTGCGCGCAGCGCTCGAGGAGAAGGGGATTGTGGCAGAGAGGCTGCGCTGGGCTGCGCCGCGGCTGGAGGAGGCTTTCATCTCGCTCATCCGCCAGGCGGAAGGCGAAAGAGAGTGAAGAGCGATACGGCCATCTGGGTGCAGAACCTCCGCAAGGAGTTCGGTTCGTTTGTGGCGGTGGACGACATCTCACTGGAGGTGCCGACTGGCTGGGTTTTTGGGCTGCTGGGCCCCAATGGTGCCGGGAAAACGACAACCATCCGCATGCTGCTGGGCCTGTTGCGGCCTAGTGCTGGGCAAGTGCGCGTCCTTGGGCTGGACCCTTATACCCAGCGAGGGCGGCTGCGGCAGCTGGTTGGCTACATGAGCCAGCGCTTCAGCCTTTATGATGGTCTGACAGTGCTGGAGAACCTGCGCTTCTACGGGCAGGTTTACGGGCTCACAAGTGCTGCGCTGAGGAAGCGCGTGCCAGAGGTGCTCTGGCTTGTTGGGCTGGAGGGCCGGGAGAGGGAGCTTGCGCGCAACCTGGCGTTTGGGTTGAAGCAGAGGCTGGCGCTTGCCGCCGCGATCATTCACAGGCCGCAGGTGCTCTTCCTGGACGAGCCGACTGCTGGGGTGGACCCGATATCGCGACGTGCTTTCTGGGACTTGCTGTATGATCTATCCACACAGGGGGCGACGATTGTGGTGACAACGCACTACATGGATGAGGCGGAGCGTTGCCAAAGCCTGGCACTCATCGACCAAGGGCGCGTGGTGGCGAGTGGCTCGCCGCACGAGCTGCGGCACGCGCCCGAGATCGGCGAGGTGATTGAGGTTTACTGTGAGCAGCCAGAGGAGGCACTGGTGGCCTTGCAAGGGCTGCCGGGGCTGCAGGATGTGGCGCTGCATGGAGGCGTTGTGCGCGTCTTGAGCAGGGCCGTTGAGGCGGACCTGCCACGGGTGCAGGAGGCGCTCAGCGCTGCTGGGCTGCGCACGGCCGAGGTTGCAGTGGTCGAGCCGACACTGGAAGAGGTGTTCGTTGCCTGCACGCGGGCGCGCCCTGCGGCTATCCGTGTGATGGAGGCGGCGGAGTGAGGTCGAGGGGGGAGCTGTTCGCGGCGTACGCACTCGCCTGTTGTCTCGCCCTGGCTGGCTGCAGCGGCAGCCTGGTGCATCGGCCCCAGGGTGCAGGAGAGGGCGGCGGTTCCGCTAATGTGAGCGCTTCTGAGCTTGTGCGGGCCTCAGGAGTTGTGGAGGCGCGCAAGGTGATCCTCGCCCCAGAGGTGACAGCGCGCGTCGTGGCGGTATACGTCGGAGAGGGCGAGAGGGTCAGCCCCGGCCAGGAATTGGTGCAGCTCGATGACCGTTCCTTCCGGGCTGAGCTTGCTGAGGCAGAGGCGGAGGTGGCCCTTGCTGAAGCACAGCTTGCCAGGGTGCAGGCAGGGGTGCGTGAGGAGGAGCTTGCAGTCGCGGATGCTGGCGCGGCGCTTGCGCAGGCCAAAGCGGAAGCGGCCTGCCAGGAGTGGAAAGATGCCGAACTGCTCCGAGACAACCCCCAGGAGCTTGAGGTGGAAATTGCCTCTGCGCGAGCACGGGTGGCGGCTGCGGAGCACAGAGTGAAGGCAGCCGCGGCACTCAAGGACGCAGCGGAGCTCTGGGCTGCGCTGCGCGAGAGGCAAGTGAAGCAGGTGGAGGCGGGCGCAGATGTAGAGGTGGACACACCGGCCGGCAAGGTGAAGGTGCACGTTGATGCTGATGAGGAAACGCGCCGGCAAGCTTGGGCCGCGTGGAACCTCGCAAGCAGCGAGCTATGGCAGGCCTGGGCCAGGTTGCGCCAGGCCGAAGCTGCACTGGAAGCCGCCAGGCGAGATCTGGAAGAGCTGCAGGCCCAGACAAACAACAGGCAGGCTGCTGAGCTCGATGTCGCCCGTGCCAAGGGCGCATGCGAGGAGGCGAAGGCTGCTGCCCAGGCTGCGGCGGAGCAGGCGCAGGCGCTGCGGCAGGTGCCGCGTGCAGAGGATGTAGAAGCTGCCGAGGCTGCGCTGGCCTTGGCTCGCTCCCGCCTGGCTGCACTGCAGGGGGAAGAACGCAAGTACAGGCTGCGCTCACCCATCGATGGGGTTGTCCTGGAGCAGCTCTTGGAACCAGGAGAAGTGGCTGTAGTGGGGCGGCCCGCTCTAATTGTCGCTGACCTGCGCTTGCTCGAGGTGACGCTGTACGTGGAGGCGTCGCAGCTGGGGCGCGTCTTTATCGGTCAGGATGTGAGCCTGACCACCGACTCGTTTCCTGGCGAGCAGTTCCCGGGGATGGTCACATGGGTGAGCGATCGGGCTGAATTCACGCCCCAGAACGTGCAGACAGCCGCCGAGCGGGCGACGATGGTCTATGCCGTCAAGGTAGTGGTGCCCAACGATGACGGGCGGCTGAAGCCCGGCCTCCCAGTGGATGCAACCTTTGTGGAGTGAGGTTATGCGGGCCAAGACAGTTTGGGGGGTGCTTGCAGCCTTTGCCTTGGGTGCACTCTGGCTTACTAGTGCCACCGCTCAGGATCGGCAGGTCGTTCACGGGACGGGTGCGATCGAAGCCGAGGTGATTGAGGTGAGCTCCGTCATTCCTGCCCGGATTGCCTCGCTCCTCGTGGACGAGGGCGCGCAGGTACAGGCCGGGCAGATGCTGGCGGAGCTCGAGAGCCAGGACCTGCAGGCGCTCTTGCGGCAGGCTGAAGACGCGCTGGCGTTGGCCCAGGCCAAGCGGGCACAGCTTCTTGCACCGCCTGCTCCCCCAGAGCTGGCCAAGGCCGAGGGAGAACTGCTGCAGGCCAGGGCGGCGCGAGATGGCGCTGAGCAGGTCCTGCGGCAGGCAATAGCGCTGCTGCGCAACCCGCTGGAGCTCCAAAGAAAGGTGACAGCCGCCGAGGGGCAAATCGCGCTGCTTGAGGCTCAGGTGGAGCAGACCAAGGCGGCACTGCACCAGGCCGAGCTGGTCAGAGACGAGGCCGCAAGGAGGCAGACGAACGACGAGGAGGCAACGCGGTACCAGGCGGCTGTCAAGCAGGCTGAGGCTGCGGCTGAGGAACTGGCGGCGGCGCAAGCTGAGCTCGAGGGCGCGCAGGAGGCTTTGCGGCTGCTGCAGGCCATGCGCGCTGAACCGCTCCCGCTCATCGTGAGCGCAAGGCGGGCCCAAGGGGCCTACAGACAGGCTGAGGCGGCGCTGGCACTGGCGGAGGCCAGGCTTGCGCTTGTGCGCGCCGGCCCCACGCGTGAGGAACTTGCCATCGCTGAGGCAGAGGTGCGCAAAGCAGAGGCAACGCTCGCGCGGGTGCAGGCGCAACTTGACCAGACCAGGCTCACGGCCCCGCGGGCTGGTACCGTCCAGCGCCGGCTGCTGAATGTTGGGGAGCTCGCCATTCCTGGCGCGCCTGTGCTCACACTTGCCGATCTGCAGGAGGTGAAACTGCGGCTGTACGTGCCAGCCCGGGAGGTGGGCAGGATCAGGGTAGGGGACGAAGCCCGCGTCCGGGTGGATGCCTACCCGGGAGTTGATTTCAGGGGCACTGTGGCGCATGTAGCAGACGAGGCTATCTTTACGCCCAAAAACGTGCAAACGGCAGAGGGGCGAGAGCGACTCATGTTCGCTGTGGATATCGTGTTGCCGAACAGGGATGGCCGCCTCAAGGCGGGCATGCAGGCCGATGCCTGGATCGAAGTGAGCCGTTAACAGGGTTTCGGGCAGACATGAGCGCGGCGAGATTGCTGCCTGGCCGCGGAGCTGGTCGCGAGCCGGGAGCCGATGTGGGTTGATGCTGGATCCTCGCGGTGCACTCTTGTGAGTGGAGGCCCGGATGATGGTTGTCGACATTCATGCGCATCTCAAGCACGGAGATAGACGGCGCACGGAATACACTCCGGCCGAGATCCTGGCCACCATGGATGGTGCTGGGATAGAGCGCTCCGTTGTCTTTGCCATGTGCACCAGCGCCGAAAGGGCAATCGCCATGGCCGAGGCTGCGGTGCTCTTCTGCCCTGCCCGCCTCATCCCGTTCGCCTATGCGCTGCCAAGCTATGAGCGGCCGGTGCTGGACTTGCTGCGCTCAGCGATCATGGAGCTAGGCTTCAAGGGGATCAAGTTGCACGTGGGCGAATGCACCCTCGCCGAGTATGTCTCGGGCCCGGTGTTCGCGCTGGCCGGAAGGCTAGGGGTGCCCTGCCTTGTGGATTTCGGTGGTCAGCTTGAAGCGTGCCGTGCGGTGCTCTCAAGCCACCCGGAGACGACGGTCATCATTGCACACTTTGGCCGCTACCTCTGCCAGGATGAAGCCCTGGTGGATCAGTTCATTGCGCTGGCGGAGGGTCATGCTAATGCTTACCTCGACACAAGCGGTGTTGTGCTTATGCATAAGATTGTCGAGGCGGTGGCGCGGCTGGGGCCAGGACGGATCCTGTTCGGCACCGATGGGCCGCACAGCTTTCGCGACGGGCCGGAGTATGCGAGCGCTGCCGATACGGCGGCTTTCGCGCGTGCTGCGGTCGAAGGGATACTGGCTCTGCCGCTTTCGTCCGCCGAAAAGCGGGCGATCCTCGGGGAGAATGCCGCGCGGTTGTTGCGCCTGTAGGCCTGCGCGCTTGCCTGTTGCCTCGCGTGGCCTGAAAATGGCCTGGCTGCGGAGGCAAGGTGATTCGGTACAGGAAGGCGGACAGGAAAACCGTCGGGGTCCGGATTGGCCCCGAAGGGATCGAGGTGCGGCTACCTCTCTGGGTTGGCCCCAGGGATCAGCGCGTGCAGGCAGTGGTGCAGAGCCAGCTTGCGCGCTACATTTCCGCGTTGCCAGAAGAATTCGCGACGGCGCAGCCAATTTCGCGTGCGCAGCTCAGCGAGGAAGTGCGGCTCTGGGCTCAGAGGCTCGGCGTCCAGCCCCGGCGCGTGCAGGTGAGACAGATGCGCAACCGGTGGGGCTCCTGTTCCTCGCTTGGCAACGTCACCTTCAGCGACAGGCTTCTTGAGATGCCACAGGTGCTGCGGGAATACATCATCTGCCATGAGCTTGCTCACCTGCGATACCTGAACCACGGGGCAGAGTTTCGCCGTTTGCTCAGCAGCTTTATTCCCGACTGGCCACAACGGCGCAGCGCCCTGGCTGGGTGGGTTGTGTGGCGGGAACTCGCGGCAGGCAAACGTTCCGCCGGCAAGAAGCTCGGCATCCTGGGCAGCGCGTGGAAGGCCCTTTGGGGCAAAGCCAGCGGCGAGGCCCACGAATGGCAGAAGGTCAAAGGGAGCAAGCAGAAGCAGCAAAAGCAAAGGAAGCAAGGGGATGGTTGATACAGCTCAGGTACTTTCAGCACTGGCACAGGTGGAGGATCCGGAGCTTGGGAGAGATATCGTCTCGCTGGGCATGGTGAAGGACTTGAGAATCCGCGAGGGGGAGGTGAGCTTCACCCTAGCCCTCACGACTGCTGCCTGCCCGTTGAGGGAGCAGCTTCTGCAGCGGGCGCGGCGCGCTGTCGAGAACCTGCCGGGAGTGAGCTTTGTGAAGGTGGACGTGCGCTCGATGACGCAGGCGGAACGCCAAGCGCTCAGCGAAAGCCTGCGAAGGGAGCGTCCGAGGCCGCAAAACAAGATCGAGCACATCCTGGCAGTTATGAGCGGCAAAGGGGGCGTGGGCAAGAGCACTGTGACTGCCTTGCTTGCTGTTGCCCTACAGCGCAGCGGGGCTTCAGTCGGGATCCTGGATGCCGACATCACAGGGCCGAGCATCCCGAAAATGTTTTTCCCCGTGCCCCCGCGGCCGCAAGTTGGCGAAAATGGACTGGTGCCGCCAGCCGCCGCCACTGGGGTGAGGGTTATGAGCATAAACCTGCTCCTGCCGAGCGAGGATCAGGCAGTGATCTGGCGCGGACCTCTTATTTCCGCCGCCATCCGCCAGTTCTACGAGGAGGTGGCCTGGGGCACCCTGGATTACCTGCTAGTGGACCTGCCGCCAGGCACGTCGGATGCCTCGCTCACGGTGATGCAGAGCCTTCCGGTCGAGGGGGTGGTTATGGTCACCTCGCCGCAAGCCCTCGCAGGCATGGTTGTGCGCAAGGCCGCGGCCATGGCGCAGCAGCTGAGCGTGCCCGTCCTGGGCATAATTGAGAACATGGCTTACCTGCGCTGCCCGCACTGTGGGCAGGAGGTCCAGCTATTCGGGCCCAGCCATGCCGCTCAGCTCGCCGCGGCGCTGAATACAAAGATTCTTGGGCGGCTGCCACTGGAGGCAGAGCTTTCGCGCTGTGCCGACGAGGGCCGCATTGCCGCGTGCTTGCCGGAGGTCTTCTTGCCGATCGCCCTGGCTATCCAACAGGCCCTTCTGGAGCGCAGGGCAAGCTGACTCTTGAGCTGGGGCCGTCACGTGTATTCCATTTAGAGGAGGCCGAGGCTGTGTTTGCGCGACACCTTCTGAGCGATGCGGCCGTCGAGGCAATAGGCCAAAGCGTACTCACCATCCTCGAGCGAGTGGGGGTCCTGTGCCAGAACGAGGAGATGCTGCGGGCACTGGATCGGTTTGGCGCCCGGGTGGACATGCGCTGCGAACAGGTGCGGTTCCCACAGCGGCTCGTCAAGGACTTCGTGCAAGGGCTCCAG
>JAPWUW010000260.1 GCA_028275325.1 Anaerolineae bacterium
CGTGAGGGTTCAGCCCGGCAACCGCCAGACGAGGCTCGCTCACCCCCAATTCTGATAGTGCTGAAAGTGTCAACTCCCCGGCGCGCACGATCCGCTCCGCGCGCACCATTTCCACCGCTTCGCGCAACGAACAGTGCGTGCTGACGTGTGAGACGCGCAACCGCCCAGCCACGAGCATCATGACGGGCTCCTGCACCCCGCACAGATGGGCGATGAGCTCTGTGTGCCCCCGGTAATGATGCCCAGCAGCGTTCAGCGCCGCCTTATTGAGCGGCGCGGTCACCAGGCCCATGCCCTCACCCGCCAAGCAGCGTTGTACAGCTTCCACCACGTATTCGTATGCAGCTTGCCCAAAAGCTGGGTCCACAACCCCGACGCGATGCACCTCCGCCGGGACGTTGGCAAGATCTAGGAGCTCCACAGTTCCCCGTGCCGATTCTGGCGCATCCGGCCGGTACGGCTGCCAATCATCCAGCGCCACCCCCACCACTGAGGCTGCCCTCTCCAGGACGCCACGATCGCCCACGACCACCAGGCGCGCCGCATCCCACGGGTGAGAGGAAAGCGCCTTGACAACCACCTCTGGCCCGATCCCAGCCGGATCCCCCATAGTGACGAACAAGGTGATACGCATCACGCCTCGTGCGCCTCCAGAGCCTGCGCCTTCAGGCCCGTCAGCTGCAGGGCCAGTTCGGAACCTCCAAACCCGCCGGCCTTCGTGATGAACCAAATCTCCCTGCCCCACGGCAGCCTTGCTTGCGAGAACACCACTCCCGGCTCGACTTCCCCGCGTGGCCAAAGGGTCTGGACGCCCAAGTGTTCCATCACCAACCTTGCCGTCTGCCCACCAGTCAGGAAGACGCAGCGGATCCCTTCCTGAGCCGCAAGTGCGGCTGCGGCTTGAGCCAGGGCCTGCTGCAGTGCAGCTGCCTCCTGGGCATTCAACTTGCCAGGAGGCATCACCCCAACCGCCAGGCCCCGCGCCACCAATTGCGTGCGCATCTGGGCGACAAGCTGCTCTGGCGACTGACCCCCGGAAAACACTGGCGCCAAGCCGGCCGCTGATAGGCTCTCCACCTGCTGTCTGCTGACAGCATTGGCACTGCCAAAGACAAATAGAGTTGGCTTTGGTGGGCTTGGAGGCTTCTCCACCCTATCCCCGAACAACACTTCCGCCAGGCTGCCTGCCAGCCCAGCCGAACCAGCGAGCAGCCACCCACCCGCCCGCACCCCAGCCCAAGCCAGGTACCTGAGGTCAACATCAGTCTCTGCATCGGCCAGAATCGTGCCAATAGCTTTTGAGAGCCTCCGGTACAGCGGGCCCGGCCCGGCGCGCACAAGCGCCAGGTCAAGGAGCTGCCAATAGCCTGGAGCAGGCTCACTCGTCTCTCCCGAGGCAGGTTCCGCAGGGCTATGCCAGCCAGCTCCGCGTGCCGGCATAGGTGTTCCGCGCACGTACAGTATGCCCTCGCGCAGGGTCCGGCCTGCACCAGGGAAAGATGGGGCAAGCAGCACCCCGCGAAGCCCAAGCAACTTCCGGAGCACAGCGCACTCAAAGCCCGCTGCCCCCCGCATGGTCGAATCGACCTTCTTGTACGGGAGCCCCCTTACCAGAGGAACGATCTCCTCCAGCGCTGGGAGAACCTCGTGCATGGGCCTATCCCGCGTGTCGCAGTCGAAGGCCACAACGGCTGCAGAATCGGCGCACTGTGCCCGAAGGCACACCACGACCACCAGTCCGCGGCCGGTAAATTGCGCGGCACTGTCCAGAGCTCCTGTCAAGTCATCAGCCACAATCGTGATCGCACAGGGCTCCATAGATCACCCGTGGGCGCAATTTTACCTTCTCCGTGCCGCCCTCACAAAGCCAGTACCAATTTCCTATCTAGAATCGGCCCCTCCTGCCGATAACAGCAGCGCGAGAATTATCTCTCACTCAGCTGTCTGTGGGCTGGCGCAAGGAGGTGGGGCACTGCATCGGCTTGGCACCGGGCACCAAAAAGCACTGACGGCTGTTGTGGCCACTCTAGTGCTCTTTGCGGCGCTTGGGCTTCCCACGAGGTGGCCAACCGCCGCTGCGGGAGGGGCTGTACCTTCGCTTGCCCTGTACCTCACCGAGCCAGCAGAAGTAGCAGGCCTGCGCTCGGCCTTGCTGGCGGCAGGAGCCTCGATCGCCCACGAGTTTCCTGCTGCTGGCTTCATCGCCCAGGGACCGCAGTGGCTGCCAGAAGCAATGGCTGGGCAGGGTGCTGCTCGGCTCGTGGCTACGACGGCAGTTGATCCGGAAAGAGCAGCTGCGCTTGGCGTGGCCGCACGGGCTGCGGCGGTGGCGTGGAATGCTATTGTCGATTGGAGTATGGGGGACGCCCTGGCGGCGCTGGGTGGGGCGGAGGATCTGGCGCCGCCCCCAGGGGACACACTTGTCCCAGACGACGTGCCAACACTGGCAGCTCAGGCCTTTGATCAGTCCCTCTACCAGCAGAGCGAGTATCTCATAGGGCGGATCGTTGTGAACATCGTGCTCCCGGAGAGCGATGGCTCCCTCGACGCAAGCACTGAGGATTGGTCAAGTGCTGAAGAGCAACTGGTGCTTCAGCAGGTAGTCAAGGCTCTGGAGTGGTGGCGCTCCATGGAACTTCGCGCTGGGCTGGAGTTCGTCTACAACGGACCCATCCGGGTACCTGTTTCCTACGAGCCCATTTCCCGGCCCCACACTGATGAGCGTCTGTGGATCTCGCAGGCTATGGAGAAGCTCGGCTACAGCCATCCCTCGTACATCACTGCTGTGCGGAAGTTCAACTCCGCTGAGAGGGCTCGGCACGGTGCCGATTGGGCCTTTACAGTCTTCGTCGTGGATAGCAGCAGCGATGCCGACAACCGGTTCTCCGATGGTTACTTCGCCTATGCTTACCTTTTCGGCCCGTTCTGTGTCATGACTTACGGGAACGATGGCTATGGCCCAGAGAACATGGCCGCGGTGCTGGCCCACGAGGTCGGGCACATCTTCGGCGCTTTGGACGAGTACGCAGAGGCAAACGTGCCGCCGAGCGCAATCGGTGGCTACCTTGGTGTGCCCAACCTCAACACAGAGGCCGGTGGCCAGACCAACTACCCCTGCATTATGCGCGGTGGGATAAGACCATTTCTCGATAAGCAACTGTGCCCTTACAGTGCTGGCCAAGTGGGCTGGCGCGACACGGACGGAGACGGCATCCTTGACCCGGTGGACACCTTTCCTGCCGTCTCCATCTCTGTGCAAACCGACGCCACCAGCACGACGGTGCGGGCGCTAGTGGAGGATCAACCCTGGCCCAGCCCGCAGCGCTTGCCGATCAGCATCAACAAGATAGCTGGCGCTGAGTTCAGGGCGAACGACGGCCGCTGGCTCCCGTTGCCCCACGCGCCGGGCACACCCGAAGGTGGGAACACAGCCGAGTTTGGCGCTGTACTGCCTCCTGCTCCTCAGGGGGAGTGGGTGCTGGAAGTGCGCTCTTCCAACACGGTGGGCAATACAGGGCGTGCCTCTGCCCGCCTTTCAGTTGCCCAGGGCGAGATGAGGCCCAGCGTGAACCTCGCAATGTCGGTGGAAGTGGACGGGCAGACGCTGATCATCAGGGGCGAGAGCAGCTGTACCGGCAGTTGTGGTTTCATCCAGGTGGCACTGGCACGGCTGGATAGCGGGGAGTGGTTTGCTCTCACCCCCACCGATGGTGCATTCGATTCCCCGAGGGAAGCGCTCTACGGAGAGCTAAGCGCCCCAGCAGGTGGCAAGCATGCCGTGGAGGCCGTTGCCTGGGCAAGCTCCCCCTGGGCCGAGGGAGGCGTGTGGGCCGGCGAGTTCACCGCAGCAGACGACCCAGAGCCCACACCCCAGCCTACTTCCACCCCTACCTCCTCCCCCAGCACCACCACACTCCCGGTAGCGTCTGGCGCCAACACCTCGCTCTACGTGCCCCTGGTCTGGCGCTAGGGCCGACAGCTGGGCCTCTTTGCTGGCGCCAGCATACGTCGCTTACAATATCGCTCGTTAGACGAAACAGGCGATCCGGATGTTCGATACCCTCAGCGAGAAGCTGCAACAAACATTTGCCAAGCTCGGGAAGCGCGGGGTCCTGACGGAAGCCGATGTTGAGGCAGCCCTAAGGGACGTGCGGTTGGCGTTGCTGGAGGCCGATGTCAACTACCGCGTTGTGCGTGAGTTCATCGG
>JAPWUW010000261.1 GCA_028275325.1 Anaerolineae bacterium
AGGGAAAAAGCCCGCCCTCGCAGCGGGCACAGTAATAGTAGCCTCGCGCAACCCTGAGCGTCCCCAAGCGAGTCTGCAAGTGGCTTGCCCTCTGCCCCTTGTAGCGCATCGGCTCACCACACTCAGGACAACGCGGCGCCTCTTCCGGTTGCCTGGCCTCCTGCCCCTCCACCATGAGCTGCAACATCCGCTGGCCCAACCGGTCCCGCAACCACAGGACCTTGTCCTCCATCTGAGTCAGATCAGGTGCCTCAGCGCTCCTGCTCCACTGCAATAGCTCCTCTATCGCCGCATTGGCCTCAGCCTGCAGCTGCGCCCGAATCTGCTCCTCTGTCTTCACCACTCCCTTCCCTCCACCCTCGCCTTGCTGCCCTAACTCCACCACACCGCCCCCGAAATGAAATGAACCCCTAGCGCGGCTGTGCCATCCCGGTGGCCTGGGCCATCCTGCCCGCAAGCGAGAAGGGCAGTTGGAAGTAGATCTGGCTGCATCTTTTGGGGCAGCTGGAGGGCTATGTGGCGCCAAGGTGCTGGTGCTCAGTGATCGAGGCCATTACGCCCGCTGGCTTTACCACAAGATCGTGCGGCTGCACTGGCATCCCTCCATGCGCATGAACATGCAGGGCTACTGAGACCTGACAGGCGCCATCGGCCGCGTCCGCCCAGTTGCTTCCGTCGCGGCCTGCAGGTCATCCTGGCCAGGCTCCTGCGCGTGGTCACCGGCCGCTTCATCCCTGAGCACTAATCTCTCCCCACCTCCAGGCAGTGCCATGCTAGAAACCTACCCTTGAGAACAAAAGGGCAGGGGGAAAGTTGACCTTAGCGCGGTCCGTCAGCAGGCGCGCTGATAGCGCCCGTACTCCTTGCCGGCCTCATACATGACGCGCATGTGCGCAAGGGGTGTGAGAGGGGCGACGTTGTTGCCGTCGCACAGGATGAAGCGCCCACCTTCCATAACCCCCGACTGGCAAAGGTCTTTCACCGCCTTGCGGATACCCTCCGGCGGTCCCTCTCGCAGGAGCTCAGGGTGAATGTTGCCCCGAAGCAGCACATCCGGGCCGAGCTCTTGCCGGCACTTGCCCAGGTCGCTCGGAAAGCCAGTATCAAAGGCCTGAATGTTGAGCTCATCTCGCAGAATTTTGAAGTGCTGGCTCGCGCGCCCGCAGAGGTGGATGCTGTTGGGTCCACCCAAGGAAAACTCCTCGACCAGGCGCTTGTGATAGGGCAGGACGAAACGTTTGTAGGCCTGTGGCGAGAGCAGCTCGATGCTGTCGTCGGCAAAACCAAAACTCTGGCTCTTCACCGGTTGGCCCAACAATTGGCGCCACGCCTTCATGCGCGAGATGATAGCCCGCACCACAAAATCCATCAGGTCATGGTAGTAGGCTTCGTCCTGATACATGTCCAAGCAGACCTCAGTGGGGCCACGCAGGGCGCAAGCCAAAGTGAAGGGGCCATCTGTGCCCGTGGGCACACTAGTGGCGCCGACCGGCTTGCCCTCGAGAAGGTAGTTCCGGCGCCTCTCTTCCATGTACTGATAGAACTCATAAACGCGGCCCATAAGCCCACCATGCAACGGGTCGGGGATTTCCGTGTCATAGAGCTTTTCTTTGGCCTCCTTGAACATGGGCCAGATATCGGGAGGGTTGTCCCGCTCGTCAATGTAGCGTAACTCGCACCCCAACCAAGCGGCCTCGTAAATGTTCTGGAAATCCACTGCTGCTCCTGGCCACTCCTTCTCCGGCGGGCCCATCTCCCAATCTGCCACCACGTTGTAGCGCACGAAGCGGTGGCGACGCATGTACATCCGGAACATTATCTCCGGGTTTTCAAAGAAGTCCTTCCACGTGATGCCATCGACGTTGATCTGCCGGTCAGCGATGAAGTAGCGCATGCTGAGGTTGAACTCGATCGGGACACGGACTGGCTTGCGGGCTTCAAAAGACTCTCTTACAAGGCGCACTTCTTGGTTATGTGTGGCGAAATCCATGCGAGGCCCCCAAACACGAATGGGAGATGGCATGGGTAGAGGGTAACCTGCTCTCTCCCCATGCCACTCTCTCTACTTGGCCGGTTCTAAGAAGCTAGGATCACTCGATGTAATATTGTTCCGGCTTGCTGCAGCGCTCGCCATAGACGGGCCACCAGCACGTGCCCCATTCGGGCACATTCTTGAAGCCCTTCTTGACTATGTTGGGCTCAGGCCGGTTGGCCACGGTGTGGATAGGCCAGAGGTTCTTGGCCACGATGGCAAAGACCTCATCCATGATGGCAGCGCGATCCTCTGCTTTTGGCGTCTGCAGGACTTTGCCATATAGCTCCTGCAGCTTCTTGGCATCTGGGTCATCCGGCTCGATACCCTGTTTGCCCTCCGTGGCATACCAGTTGCCCCAGGCGCCAGCCCAGTATGTGCTGGGCTCGACCGGGAAGAAAGCACGTGGGTAGGTGAGGCGGTAAGTATTGCCGGCACTGTAGTCTGCCTCGTAACCGACAATGTCGTAATCCCCTTCAGCGACGCGCGGCCACCAGACCTCGATGGCAATCCAGTCCATGGTGCACCTGACGCCAATCTCCTTCCAGTACTCGACGACGATCTGGGCCACATCCTGGTGAATGGCGTACATGGGCAGGCCAATCATGATCAGGTTGAGCGGCTTACCAGCTGGTGTCAACCTCATGCCTTCGCTGTCGCGAGCGGTCATGCCCAGCCTATCAAGGATAGCGTTGGCCTCATCCTGATCAAACTCGTAGATCCTCTGGATCTCCGGGTCGTTCTTGACCTTCTCAGGATAGACTTCAATAGCCGGCTTGGAAAGGCCCTGATACACAAGAGTGTTGATGTCGTCGCGGTTGATGCCGTGCGAAAGGGCCACGCGGAAATCCCGGTTCTTGAGAAGGTCGTATATCTCCTTCTGGTCGGCGTTGTTGGGGTCGATCTTCTTGGCCTGGTTGACATGCATGGCCGTGCCGGATCCCCCGTAGTCCCAGAGAGTCACGTCGTAACCGCCTCTCTCCCGGTTCTCCATGTAGAGAGTGTAGTTCTTGATGCCGGTGCTCCAGGCCTGATGGTTCACCTCCCCAGTGACTATGCGCATGGGGATCATCTCAGCGTCGGCCACAATGATCCACTGGATTTTGTCGAGATAGGGAAGCTGGTTGCCTTCCGGGTCAACCTTCCAGTAATAGGGGTTGCGCTCTCCGACGGCCAAGGTGGTCCAATCCTTGCTGGTGATCTTCCAAGGGCTCAAAGTGGGCAGGTCGGGGTTGCGCTGCTTGTCCACCTTGGAGCCCAGCAGTTGGAACCATTGCTCGAAGCCGGCATCTTTTATGGCTTTTTCCAGATCTTCCTTCTTGGCGTACTTGGGGTGGAACTGCTGCAAGTAGTGCTTGGGGTAGTTGAGGAACCAAGCGCCATTGAAAGCGAGCTGATCCAGGAAGATGCCGTAGGGCACGGCAAAGGTGAACTTGATGGTGTAATCGTCTATCTTTTCCAGCTTTGCTAGTTGACCGCCCGGGCTCAACCATTTGGGTTTAGAAGGTGAGAACTCGTCATTGAGCAGCAGGTCCTCGTACCAGAACATGATGTCGTTGGCATCCCAAGGCTCGCCGTCAGACCACTTCACCCCTTGCCGCAGATAGAAAGTGTACTCTTTGCCGTCGGAACTCACTTCCCACCGCTCCGCCAAGTTGGGCTCGATGGTGACGATGTCGCGAGAGTAAGTGACCAGAGGCTCTGCACCATAGTGGCCACCAATCATCCAGGCGCCGCTGTCCGCCAGTGTCCACACGCCTCCATGCTTGCCAATAGACTCGGTGACCTCGACAACCTTCGGGTTCTTGGGCAAGCGTTCTTCGACTGGCGGGAGCTTGCCGGCTTTGACGAGCTCAGCCAGCATGGGGGCTTCCTTGTACTTACCGGCCGGGGCCACAGCCTTAGTCTCGGCAGGCGTCGGAGCTACTGTTGGCGCTTGCGTGGGAGCTACAGTAGGTGCCTCAGTGGGTGCAGCCGCTGGCTGGCATGCGCTGGCAACGGCGGCAGTGGCGGCAAGAGCGGATAGGCTCAGGAAATCCCTGCGTCTCAGTTGAATGGACATTTTTCCCTCCTACTACACCACCCATAATCTGTTGCTGGCGAGGCCAAAGACGCCAATACACCTCCCATTCAATGATTG
>JAPWUW010000262.1 GCA_028275325.1 Anaerolineae bacterium
TACGCGCCCGACCATTATCGCGCTGCCATCGCTTTCCGTCCCAAGCGAGCCAGCCCCAGGCTGGCGTGTAGCACAACCTGCGTTTGAGAAGCTCGCTCATGAGCTTCGCATACCATGCGTCGGAGCCAATCGCGAGGTCTTCCAAGCGGAGCTCTGTGCTTTGGTCGGGTTCTGCGGTCGTCTGTTTTTTCTCTAGCTCATCTTGCGCTGCCCAGAAATATAGGCTGGCGAGCGTGAGCCCGTGGCCCGGCTCAAAGGTGCGCCACTTCTCGGCGCAGACGCCGTGCTGGTACTTCTCCTCGCACTGCTTGCTCCACTCCTCCCAGAGCGACAAACCCGCATCGCCCAGCTCGCTCAGTGCCATGCCCACAGCCAGCCAGTCATCGTAGTTGTCACAACGTTGCGGCTTCAGGCGCTTTAGCGCAGCGGCCGCTTTCGGGAGCTCCGCCAGCAGGTCTACGTGGCTGCGCTCATGGCCATCGTCGCGATGCTCGGCTCTCGGCTGCGCAAGCGCCAGGAGCCACTGCGGCATTTCGGCAAGCGGCACGTCTTCGTAGTGAGACGACAGTTCCCAGGCGTACGCGCGGCCCAACGGATGCACCGAGGGAGGAGCGATGACATAGCCACCATCGCCCTTCATTTCCAAGCCGGCAGCCAGGCGGCAACATCGCAGGAGACCAGTGGGTGGCTTGAAGTAATAGTGCGTGCCGCCAC
This sequence comes from Anaerolineae bacterium, assembly GCA_028275325.1. GTDB lineage: Bacteria > Chloroflexota > Anaerolineae > DRVO01 > DRVO01 > JAPWUW01. The sequence goes on from JAPWUW010000262.1 coordinate 715, forward strand.
CACCCGTGATGACAGTTGGAGTGTCTGGCAGCGGCCCGTGCCTGGCGACGAGCTCGCGCAGTGTTTCGTCGCCGCCGCTGCGCACGTCGACATCCAGCACCACGAAAGTGCCTGCGCCCGTCGGGATGCCGATGTTGGCGTCAGGCCACAGAGTCCACCACTCGCGGATGGTCTGCTCGTTAGTGGTGGCGTCTTTGAAGCCGTGTGCCGTGAGCGGCTCCTTCCCGCGCGGTCTGCACGGAAAGACAGGCCAGCCACGCGCTGCGTACGCGAGCGCGGCATTGAGGAGTTCGCGACTGGCGGGCGTGCCCGCCCGGGTGGTACGATCGTGGTAATCACGGTGTTGTCTTTTTCCTCCTCTGGCCTCGGCTCCCGCCGAGGTCGTTTGCTTATTGGCGCTGACGTTGTTCATCCCGTACCTCCTCTTGCAATGCGTGTTGGCGCAAGAGCTCTCGCACGAGCTGTGAGCGCGTGCACTGACGTGCGCGTGCGAGCTCGTTCAGCAGCTCGCGCTCGTGCCTGGTCACACGAAACGTCAAGATTATGTCCCTCGTCCGCATGCTTCCTCCTTAAGCAAAAGGCGCGCGGCAATCTTCTCCGCGCGCCTCCCTCATATCCAAGAGTAATACCAAAAACACAATGACACAAGTGTTCGCTCGAGGTGCTTCAGCACTCAGCTGAGGTTGGCGAGAAAACGACGACGTCGTCGTTCTAGCTCTCCTCAGGGTAGGCTGGGTACCGTTCGAAGTAGTCCTCAAGGTCTCTGCTCCTCACGAGTATACGTCTGCCTACGCGAACTCCTCGCAGCCTCCCAGTAGTCAGCAGACGACGAACGGTGTTGTAGTTCACCCTGAGCATCCTGGCCACCTCGGCTAGAGTGTAGAGTTTTTCTTCCGTCATCTGTTCGCTCCTGTTGTCCTTGTCCTACAAGTAATTATACCACACGTCGCCTGTGATCGTCTAGTTACTTGTGCCGCCAGAAATCGACCTCTTAGCGCCTGCCCTGGGCAGGTGTTGTGCTGCGGAAGCGGCCAGAATCCGCGGCACAAGGTCACTTGTGGCAACAAAGATTGGCGGCATAACAAGGCGCACTCTGAGGCCGATTTTGAGGCACTTTTCCAGGCCGCAGGTGCTAGGATACCTGCGCCCGCAAAAAGGCCTCGCAGAACGCACGTCAGCGTGCCTACAGTCTGCCGTGGTGTGTGCTCGTCGGTGTGATATGCTGGTGGCATGGCGAGATTTGATTTCGGACCGGGACGTCAAGAGCTAGAGAGGCGAGTGCGGCGCTTGCTTGCAATTGCTCTGGTGCTGCGAACCAGGCGCCTGACGAGAGCAGAACTAGCACAGATGTTTCATGTCTCTCAACGTCAAGTGCAGCGTGATTTGCTTGTTCTCAAGGCAGCAGGATTGCGGATACGCAGGTACAACGGCGCGCACCGAGGCTACGAGGCGGCATGGCCGGAAGCGCCGGATCTGGAGGGCTTCGCAGAAGCAACCGAGGATAAAGAGCTGGAGCGCTAGCAGCTTTGCTGCTACTCCCACCCTTCTGCCTGGAGCCGCCATTGCTGGCGGCCCTGGCGCGGCCCTTTTTTAGGTGTCCTCGCGTCCATGAGGTTACCGCGCTTCCATGAGGTATCCAAGCCTGCCTTGGCGTGACCACGGTCACGCAACGTCACCACGGTCACACTTAGCACAGCAGCTCCTCCAGGTCGCCTAGCCTCAGCACTACAAGATCGTCAGCATGGCGCTGGCCACGTTCGTGCAGCACCGCCACAGGCACCTTGCCATCCCGTGCTGCTGCCACTGCCTGCGCCATTGCGTGCTTCAACCAGGCCGGCAGCTCCTTGCGGTGCTTCACCTCGATTGCCAGCAAGTGGTGCTCCACATCGGGAGCGCCGCCTCGGCCCGTCACCGGGACCCTGCGACCACCGAGGCGCCGTGCTACTGCCCTCTCAACTGCCTTCCAGGGCTTGGACATTGTTTTTGATTGTTACCAAGGCTCTCAACGCACCCACCAGCGGGCCGACGGCCGACGATTCCCGACGCTTTTTTCCGCAAAGTCCTATATAGAAAATTAAAGTTGAAAGTTTGCGGAGAAAACCGTCGGGAACCGTCGGTCCGTCGGAATCCGTCGGCACCCTACTTCAGCTGGATGCCGATGCGGAGCCTGAGGTCGCCGCGCCGAGACTCGAACCCTAGGTTGGAGAGCGTCCGCCCGAAGGCTTGCTTGGATTTCGGCTCTATGCCCTGTTCATCGCACCAGAGCGTGTACGCCTGGTAAAGTTTGCCTACCTCCTCGCGCGCGCTCTCGGAAATCACGCACCGCTCCTGGACAAAAGCCCAGATTGGGTCTGTCTCGCCTCTGTACTCTTCAGTGGCTTTTAGCACTTCGGGCGGGTCATTGAGGCCTGCCCGGTGGTACTCAAGGCAGCCACGCACCAGCCAAGCCAGGATCCCTGTGCCTTCGCGTTGGACGAGGTGCTCCGCGAGGCCCTTGACCCGCCTCTCTGGCGGTATATGGACTGTGAAGGGTACCAGGCGCATGCGATCCCAGAGTGCCGGGTCCCCACCTGGGAGATGCGGCTTGAAGTTCGTGCGGAGTATCGGCAGGAACATTGGCCGGAACGTGAAGTCTTCACGATAGAGAAACCTGGCGGTAACTGGGTCACCTCCGGTGACCTGCTTCACCAAGGCAGGATCTAACCGCGAGCTCTCGCGGCTCTCGTTCATGGTGACAATGCGAGCGTTGTAGAGCTTTGCCAGGTCGTTGCGAGCCCTGACCTCGCCTGGCCGCAAGGTCTCAAAGCTCTCGGGTCGCGCTTCGTGCACGTAGTCTCCCAAGATACCGGCTAGGATGTTTATCAGCGTTGTTTTGCCGTTGTGTCCGCGGCCCCAGAAGATGACAAAAAGCCGCTCGTGGTTGTGGCCGAGGAGCCCGTAACCGAGTAGCCGCTGGAGGTAAGCGATCAGGCGGTCGTTGTTGGCGAATATTTCGGACAAGAAAGCCCGAAAACCAGGGCAGTCAGCTGCGGAGTCGTACGGCTGGGTTGTGATTTGCGTGAGGCGCAGGAGCGGGTCGTGCGGCAGGAGTTCACCGGTGCGGAGGTCGACCACTCCGTTTGCGGTATTGAGTAGGTGTGCCTGCTGGTCGAAGCACTCCGTTGGCTCTAGGAGCCAGCCTTGTGCGATGGCGAGCGCGTTGTCCAGGCGTGCCCTGTTCTGGATCCTGGCTCCCGCCTGGAACAGCTCCTTGCGCTTGTCTGCGTTTGTTTCCTGCGTTGCCGCTCGCGCAATCCAGTTTGTGAGCTCCTGCAGCGCTGCGATACGCGCCCGACCATTATCGCGCTGCCATCGCTTTCCGTCCCAAGCGAGCCAGCCCCAGGCTGGCGTGTAGCACAACCTGCGTTTGAGAAGCTCGCTCATGAGCTTCGCATACCATGCGTCGGAGCC
>JAPWUW010000263.1 GCA_028275325.1 Anaerolineae bacterium
AGGAGGCCGTAATCGTAACACTGGGCGATCGCCACCCTCAGCCGCCGGATGGCCAGCGGGTACTCGGCCCGGCAGTAGATGTAGCCCTCATCGGCACCGATCGCGTAAGCGCCAATGAGCATGCCCTCGATGACGCTGTGCGGATCGCCCTCGAGGATGCTGCGATCCATGAACGCTCCGGGGTCCCCCTCGTCGGCATTGCAGATGACGTACTTCTTATCCCCCTTGGCTGCCCGTGCGAACTCCCACTTGAGCCCCGTGGGGAAGCCGGCACCGCCGCGGCCGCGCAGGCCAGAACGCTTCACCTCGGCGATCACTTCCTCCGGCTTCATAGTAAGGGCGCGCGCCAGGGCCTGGTAGCCATCCCGGGCGATGTACTCCTCGATTTCCTCCGGGTTGATCAGGCCACAGTTGCGCAGCGCCACGCGCACTTGCTTCTGGTAAAACGGGATCTCGCCATAGTGCAGGAGCGCCTGGTGCGTGATCGGCTCCTTGTAGGTGAGCCGCTGCACAACCCGGCCCTTGACAAGCGTTTCCTCCACGATCTCCGGCACATCTTCCACATGGACCTGGCAGTAGAAGGTACCCTCCGGGTAGATGATCATGACCGGGCCCATCGCGCAGAAGCCGCGGCAGCCCGTCTGCACTACGCGCACTTCCCTGTCGAGCCCTCGGCGGGCGATCTCGGCCTGCATGGCCTCCATCACGAGCATCGAGCCAGAGGCCGTGCAGCCCGTCCCCCCGCAGATCAACACCTGCGCCCTAGCTCTTTGGGCCATTGTTCGCCTCCTGTGCCATCCTGCCGACCACCCATTCGGCCACAACCTGGCCCTTGATCAGGTGCTCCTCGATCAGGCGTGGCACCTTATCCGCCGTGATGCGCCCGTAGGTGATTCTCGGCATCCCGGCCTGCTCGATGTCGACAAGCGGCTCGTTGTAGCACATGCCGATGCAGCCCACTGTGTTCACGGTGGCCTCTATGCCGCGGCGCTCCAGCTCCTCCAGGATGGCCTGCATCGTCTCCCGCGCGCCGGCAGCAATGCCGCATGTGCCCAGGCCAACCGTTATCCGTGTGCCGGTGCCAAGCCGCACCTGTAACTCCCTCCGCGCCTGCTCCCGCAGGGCCTTGAGCTCCTCAACTGAACTGATCCTTGGCATCTTCACTCACCCTCTACTTGCTCTCGTCTGCCGTCGAGCTCCGGCTCGTATAAAGCGAAGCAATTCCTGCGCGCAAGTATTCCCGCAAGCGCACTGCCGCGCTGGCGTGCGCGGGCGGCAGCCCAGCAAGCTGCGCGCCCAGATCGGCCGTATCGAAGTGAAAGCGGCGGCCATCTACAACGTGGTCGTAAATCAACCTCGGCGCGCCCTCGCGCAAGAGCACCGCAAGCAAGGAGGCCGGGATGTCCCCCAAGGGCGGCAAATCCCAGTGGGAGCGGGGGACGCGCAGGCGCACCTCCGTCCGCCCAGGCTCGCTCTCAAGGGAGATGCTGCCGCCGACTTGCTCCACGAGCTGCTTCACGAGGGGCAGCCCCAGCCCGACGTGCCTCGTGCGCCGGCTCGTGAAGAACGGGTCGAAGGCCTGCTCGTTCGCCCCTTGCGGCAAGCCAGGGCCGTTGTCGACCACCACCAGCTCGAGCGTATCCTGGCCGGTATTCTCTTCCAGATGCACCCTTATCTCCGTTGCACCCGCCTCACAGGCGTTTTCCAGAAGGTCCAAAAGGTGCAGCGAGAGCTCACGCATTCTGCTCGCTGCTTGCCGCAACGGCACTGCGCAGCTTCTCCAGGACTGCCGCCATCTTCTCCGGGTTCATTTGCCCGAGGATGCGGTCGTTCACCACCACCACAGGCGCGAGGGCGCAGGAGCCCAGGCAGTAGACCACTTCCAGAGTGAACTCGTAGTCTGGGGTCGTCTGGCCGGCCTGGATCCCAAGCTCATTCTCGAGAAAGTTGATGATCTTGGCGGCCCCGCGGACGTGGCAAGCGGTGCCATCGCAGCAGCGGATGATGTTGCGGCCCCGCCTTTCAAGGTAAAACTGGCTGTAGAAGGTCACCACCCCGTAAACCTGGTTGAGCGGCACGCGCCGGCGCCGCGCAATTTCCTCCAGGACAGGCCTTGGGAGGTAACCGTAAATCTGCTGTGCCTCTTGCAGGACGGGAATAAGGGCGCCAGGATCCTGCTCGTACTTGCGCAGGACTGGCTCCAGCTTGCTGAGATCGATGCCATTCTCGCTATTGGACATGCCTTCTCTCCACTGCAAGAATGTGGGCCTCGCGCCCAGCTGTGCCCTGGAGCGCGAGCTTCAGCTCCTCGAAGGTCGGCTCGGCCACCCGGAACCAGGTTTGGGCAGCTATCTCGGCCAGCCGATGCGCGTCGCTTGAGGAGATCAGGGTGAACTGACGCAGCGCAGGCTCCCTTGCGGTCCACTCGGCTGGGTCCGCGTGGCGCGAGAGCTCAACTGCATCCAGGAACAGCCCGGGCGGCAGAACACCAAGCACCCCCAGCAGCCCGTAGGCAGGCCGATCGATGTGGGCGGCAATGGCCAGGCCGCCGTGCGCGTGGATCGCCTCGGCACATTCGCGCAACGGCCAGGCGAGCGGGGCCTGCAGGAAGCGGGTATTCTCGCGGAGCAGCTCGCCATCCGCGCTCACCACCAGCTGGTGACCAAAGCGGCGCGGGTCGTTCTGCCCGGCTGGCAGCTGCCTGTAGACCTCCTCCTGGAAGCGCAGGGCCTGCCCGGCACCAGGGAAAAACGCAAGGATATGCACCTCCTCCTTTGCCTGCAGCTCCAGGCCAGCAAAGACGGCAACCCCAGCCCGCCTGCCAGCCTCAGAGACAGCCAGCACGTTCTCGGCAGAATTGTGGTCGGTCACGCCGATGCCGGCCAGCCCCAGCGCACGTGCCCTTTCGACGATCGGGCCGGGCAGCATTTCCAGCTCAGCGCAGGCGGAGAGCACCGTGTGCACGTGCAGATCCATCGGGAGCCACCGCAGCTGCACCGCCCCTCACCCTTCCAGCCCCAGGGCGGCCAGGCGAGCTACAGTCCGGAAGGTATCTTCGTTGGTGCCAAGGAGGATCACCCCCTCCTGGCGCGCCTTCGCAAGCGTCACCTCGTCAGGCTGGATGCCTTCCGTGATGATGACGCAGGCAACGTCGGTGAGACTAGCCACTGCCACCACGTTGGGGTGAGCCTGCAGCGTCACCCACACCTCGCCCGGCTGAGCCTTGGCCATCACGTAGCTCAGGAGGTCGCTTGCATAACCGCCAGAGACGGCCCGCTCCAGAAGGCCATCGCCGCTCAGGACCTTGAGGCCGAGGGCGTCCACTATTTGCTGTACCGTCATGCCCTACCTCACGTTGCGCTCGGCAGGCCCGCGACCGAGCGCGCGCTGCCTGCCGGCCTTCACCACGATATCAAGCCGCGTGCCCCAACCTGGCTTGGATTCGATCTTGAACTCGTCTGCCCAGCGCTGTATGTTGGGCAGGCCCATGCCAGCGCCGAACCCCATCTCTTTGATCCAATCCGGAGCTGTGCTGAAACCAGGCGTCATGGCAAGTTGCACATCCTCTATCCCGGGCCCGTCATCTGTAGCAACGACGTGCACACGCTCGGGGTTCACCTCGACGAGGAGCTCCCCGCCGCGATCGCTGTGGATGACAATGTTCATCTCCGCCTCGTAGGCCACGATGACCACCCGGCGCACGAGAGAAGGGTGCCCGCCCAACCTCTGCAGCGCCCTTTTTATCTTGCGCGAGGCCTCGCCGCCGCGCGCGAAATCCCGCGGCGCTATGAAGTAGCGCAGCCTAAGGCTCGTTTCGTCGGACTCAATGTCCTCGAAGATGTGGCTCGCGCGGTAGCGGCTCACTTCCTCGGCGTGATAACCGAGCTCCAGCGCCCGCAGGAGCCCGCGCGTGATATCCCCGCCCGTGACGATGCCGACAACGCGCCCCTCGTCATCCACCACCGGCAGCCGGCCCACCCTGTAGCGCGCAAAAGCGCGGACTGCCTCGATCACGCTCTCGTCCTGCCGCAGGGTGATGACGTTGGCAGTCATCCAGCGGGCAACCGGTTCCTGCAGGGCACCAGCCTTGAGCGCCCGGATGAGATCCTGCACGCTCACTATGCCCACAAGGTTGCCATCCGCAAGGACTGGAACGCC
>JAPWUW010000264.1 GCA_028275325.1 Anaerolineae bacterium
AGCAGATCCACCTTTGGCTCCTGCAGCTTTTCGGCCACCTCTTGCGCCAGGACCTGAGCTTCCTCTGGCGGCAAGGGGGAGAGCGGCAGGTCACCGCGGCGGTAGTAGGTAACGCTGTGGCCAGCGCTTGCTGGCTCGGCTTGGGACATTGCCATTGCTTCGGCTCCCCCCAGTTGCAGCTACTGCAGCTGCATGCCCCATATAATAGCCCAGCTTGTGCTAGTCGCAAGCTGCGCCGAAAAGCAAGAGCAGCTCTCGCACCAGTTTGGCGGCGGCAATAGCCGTGATGTCGGCAGGGTCAATGGCCGGCAGGACCTCCACGATATCTGCGCCCACGACGTGCACCGGCTCGAGGCTGTAGAGGAACTCGAGCAACTCGCGGAAGGTGGCGCCCCCCGGCTCTGCGCAGCCGGTGCCAGGGGCAAATGCTGGGTCCAGCACGTCGATATCAAGGCTGAGGTAAACTGGCCGGCGAACCAGCTGTTCGCGAACGGGTTGTGGCAGGGCGAGCTCCTCGGCGCAGAACAGGCACCAGCGGGCAAATTCCCATTCTTGGCGGGTGCCAGAGCGCACGCCAAGCTGCACTATGGCCTGCGGGCCCAGGAGCTCTGCCACGCGGCGCATCACTGTTGCGTGGCAGACTCGCCTTCCCTCGTACTCCTCGATCAGGTCCAGATGGGCGTCAAGCTGCAGCACGAGGAGATCAGGGTAGTGCCGAGCAAGGGCCTTCACCGCAGCAAGCGTGAGCGTGTGTTCGCCGCCCAGCACGAGCGGGAACCCAGCCGAAGCTGCCCGGGAGATCGCGGCTTCCACGGACTCGAGGGCGGCTTCGAGGGTAAGGCCCTCAAGTTGCAAGTCCCCCCAATCTGCAAAGGCCAGCCTGTCGAGATCCCGCCGCAAGCGAGGGCTGTACGTTTCCAGCGAATCCGAGACGAGGCGAATGCGCGTTGGGGCGGCAGCCGTCCCGGGCCGGAAGCTCTCGGTCAGGTCGAGGGGAGCTCCGAACAGGATGGCTGAGGCAGCGAGCTCAGGCTTGCTGCTCAGAAAGGGTCTCGTCGGCGGGGAGAAGGTCATAGCGGCTATCCCCACGGCAGCCCTGCGAGAGAAAAGCGGGCAGCGCGAAAGCGGCAAAATGCACTGCCGGAGTGTAGTAGCGAGGGCTGAGCCGCCATTGTGCCAGGCGTTCCTCGACAGCCTCGAGGCTGAGGGCCAGTGGATCGGGGCCTGTGGACCCCAGCGTGAAGCTCCAGACGACCCCAGGGTAGGACGGCACAAGGGCTAGGTAGGTGCGCACCAACGGGAATGCCTGGCGCATGTTGGCCGCGGTACGGCGGAGCTCCTCTGGCATAAGGAACGGAGAGCCGCTTTGGGTGACAATGAGTCCGCCAGGGCGCAGGGCACGGCTGGCAGATCTGTAGAAGGCCTCACTGAAGAGCACAAGCGCTGGCCCTACAGGGTCGGTCGAATCGACGAGGATGACATCGAAGGCCTCTTCGGCCTGCTGCAGGAACTGTGCTCCATCGCCAAAGATGAGCTGCACACGGGGATCCGAGAAGGAGCCAGCGGCAATCTCGGGCAGGTATTGCCGGCACACGTCAGTGACCACTGGGTCAAGCTCCACCTGCACGACGCGCGTCACGGTGGGGCAGGCAAGGACGCGACGCAAAGTCCCCCCGTCCCCGCCGCCCACGATCGCCACAGAAGCAGGGCACCCGTGGCTGATCAGGGGCACCAGGGCTAACATCTCATGGTATATGAACTCATCCCGCTGCGTCGTCTGGACGGCGCCGTCGAGCACCAGGATCCGCCCGAAGGGAACCGTCTCGTAGATCTCGACGGTCTGGTAAGCGGAGCGCTGGTGCCACAGCCTGTGCGTCGTCCGAAAGCGCTGCTGGAACCCCCTCAGCGGTGGTTCAGCGAACCAACTGCCAGGATCCTCGCTATTCTTCTTCGACAATGCCTCTCCTCAGTTCCATCACCTGGATCCGGCGTGGTGAGAAGTAACGACGCACGACCGGAAGCACGGCGCTGGGATCCGTGTTGCTGCCGCAGGTGAAGACGTCCACCGCAGCATAGCCGAGCTCAGGCCAGGTGTGAATAAGGATGTGAGATTCCGAGACGACAGCCACGCCGGTGACGCCTTGGGGGTGAAAGGTGTGAATCTTGATGTCGAGCAAGTGAGCCCCCGCAGCCTCTACGGACTCCCGCAGCGCCCTTTCGACGACGTCAGGGGAATTGAGCTCGCGGCAATCCCAGAGCTCCAGAATCAGGTGCCTGCCCACGCTTTTCATCTTCACCTCGCCTCACCACAGGACAACTGCCGCCACTGTGCACCCGGCGTTTTGGACCCGGTGTTCACAGGACTTGACGAGCACCCTATCCAGAGCCAGGCCCCGCCTGGCGAAAGCTTCCGCAAGCATGCGCCGGACTTTTTCCTCCGCCAACGCTGCCGGCCCAGCGCCGGCGTGTTCCATGATCATCCCGAAGGAATCCTTGCTCAGGCCAATGCCAACACAGGAGCTGATGAGCTCTCCTGGCACTCGGCTGACAGCCTTGGCCAGCACCACCGGCAGAAGCGCTCCTTCCGGCAGGGATGGCGCTTCTTCAACGAGCCGCGCGCCTTTGGGAACGATGCTGCTCACCCTGATGAGGTTGTAGTTGGCAATCTGGGCCCGCAAGAGCGCGTTGTCAAAGGCGTTGAGCTCCGTCTCCCCTTCGTCTGCGCCCGCGGTGACCCACAGCCTCTCAGGCACCTGCCGCATGCGAATTCCTCCGTGTCCAGACCAAGCTTTCACTGTCCAGGTACAGGCGCTCGTCCACCTCAACTGTAGATGAAGGGCGCTCGAAATCGGCCAGCGCCTCCACCCGGTAGAGCGAAGAGGTGTACCAAACCCTTGCCGGTGGCACTTGAGCCGGCCCGAGATCGGCGCGGACCGTCTGCAGGAGGTAGCCCCAATTCATGTAGTGGCTGAAGTCATCGATGATATCCGTAATGACGACGCGGTACTTCTGCACAAGCAGCCGCTGCAGCTCTCGCCACTTCCACAGGCTAGATTCGACAAGCGTCATGCCGAAGTAGCCGGCGCACCCGGGCCCAGCAAGGCTGCTCAGCCCCCGTGCGATGAAGAGCTCAAGCCCTTGGATGGCCTCGGGCGGGTCAGTGCAGAACGTATCGCACTGCCCGACCAAATCCCCCGGCAATGGATCGCGGAGGTCGTGCCTCACCACCTCGAGCCCCAGGCCTTCTCGCCGGCTGAGTTCGGCCATGAAGGTGGTGAGCCTCTCATCCACCTCGATCACGACCACCCGCTGCGGCAGCCCTGTGAGCGCCGCTGCCAGGCCAACGAGGTCGTCATCGCCCAGAACGAGAAGGCGCTTGCCCACGAGATCCCCCCGGTCGGCCATGATGGCCACGCGCGAGATGGTAGTCTCCGGCGTAACGTAAGCCTGGTCGTAGTCGAGGATTGGCTTGGGCCGGTCAGCAGCGAGCGTCTCAAAGCGGCGCAGCACGTCGGCAAAAGCCGCGAGCGAAATGCTGCGTCCCTCGCAGGCGGAGCACCGGTGCAATTGGCGCGGCTGCACGTTCTCGGCGCGGCAGCGTTCCCGGCCCGCCTGTGTGAGGTGCACCTCGCCATCGCTGAAGGCAACCCAGCCCTCGGCCTCGAGCTGTTTGAGCGTCTCGGCCACCTGGTTGAAGGGCCGATCGGCCAGGCTCACGATGTGCCAGAAGTCGTTGCTCGCGAGGGCAGCGCTCAGCACACGCCGCACGTCGCCGGCAGTCGTGGGCAGCTGGATGGCCCGGCTCACCCGCTCGGCTACTCTCTGCATTCCGAAACCCCCGCATACACGATAAAAACCGACTGAGACACACCCCTGAGGGAGCATACCTAGTCGGTCCGGCTTGTGCCTTGCGGCCCACAAGCTTAGCTATGATAACTGAAGGGGCATCCTTGCGCAAAAGGACGGATCAGGCGCAGGTGTGGGCATGCGTCTAGCCGTGACGGGGCTGCGGCGCGCTCTGCACTGGTAGGGAGTGCTGGTGTTATCGAGCTCAGCGTGGTTGTCTGTACCCCTGCAGGAGCCCCAGTGCCCTCGAGGCCACGAGGACCTGGCGCTTGGCTTATGACATTTCCGTGGGCCCCGCTGCAC
>JAPWUW010000265.1 GCA_028275325.1 Anaerolineae bacterium
GTGTCCGCGCAGGCACTCCAGGGCATGCTGCGGGCTCAGATGACGCATTTGACTGCGGCAGGGCTTATGCACTCGGCATCGCAGGTTGCAAGCCAGGTGTTGAAGGCCTCAAGCAAGAGCACACGATCAAGCTGACAAAGGATAGTCCTGAAAGTCTAAAGGGCGAGGATGCGCTGGCGGTGAAAGCGCAGACGAGCGGTCAAGAGCTCCGCATGCGCCCTGGCCCACAGCCACATGCCACTCAGGGAAGACTCCCCGTTCATGGCAGCCATAATGAGAACCGCAAGCAACGACCTAGTGGGATAGCGACGTCCATGCCTGCCCCTGGGGTCGGGAACTGCGCCCAGCGCCTCAAGCAAGCTGCGACGCCTGTAGGCCGCCTGCATGAGGCCACCTCCAACACGCCTTCAGCTCAAGAATGCATCAAACTGAGAAAACTGGAAAGCCCTGGCTCAGGCTATATTGACACCCCCGGCCAGGCGAGCTAGAATAAAGTGGTCATGTAGACCATTATAACCACTAAGCTTGTGCCTTCTTGGGAGCCACGAGCAGCAGTGTAGTTGGAGGGCGCTAGGGAGGAACAGCAAATGCAGCAAATGGTAAGTGTGAAGGAAGCCAAGGCCGAGTTCTCCGAGATGGTAAAGCGCGCCGCATATGGCAAGGAACGTATTGTCATCACCAGCAGGGGCAGAGCCAAGGCTGCCCTCATCTCCATTGATGATCTGCGCTGGCTCGAGCGGATGGAACTGAAGGCGGAATCTGAGATGCTAGCGCGGGCGATCGAGGAAACGAGCGATTTCCAGCCTCTTGAAACGGTGATGGCGGAGTTGCTTGATGCGGCTGATGCGCAATAGGTGCCAATAGCTGTGTACCAGGTCGAGATCGGGGACAAGGCCAAGAAGCGCTTGAGCAGGCTGCCGGCGAAGCATCGCCGCCAAGTCCTCGAGCATATCCTGGCCCTCAAAATCAATCCCCGTCCCGCTAACTCAGTGAAGCTAGAGGTGTTGGACGGCTACCGTATTGCCTGTGGCGAGTACCGTGTCGCTTATACGGTCTCAGACGAGCTCAAGCTGGTGCGAGTGTACCTCGTCTTTCAGCGTGGAGAGGGTTATCCGGAAACGTAGCCTGCCTGGTGCGCTGAGCCAGAGCATGCGCGTGCGTCTACGCCCCGCCCGCAACTACTGCGAGGGCTATGCCCCAGCCACCTTGCTCTCCTCTGGGAGCTGCCAGCCCAGGGTCTCGTCGAGCAGGTCATCTGGTTCAAGCCAACGCCTGGCCAGGCTGCGCTGGCCTGGTCTCTCATCTTGCCCCGCCTGTTATCCCTCCCCCCACATGCCCTTGTGCCGCGCAATGGTCGGTGATCGGCAGCATAACTCCCTTGGCAGGCGGGGCCTAAGGGTGCGATCTTCGGCGGCACAGGCGTGCATGTCCCCGCCGGGGCTGTCCTCTGCGCCGCGTGCAAGAAGGCGGCCGAGCGGTTATCCTGGCTGCTCGAGGACAGGGGAAGCATAAGGAGCATGAGGAGTAAGGATGGACGAAGACCTGGCAGCTGAGGGCTCGCCAGCCGGGATCCAGAGGGCGTACGTGCGGGCAGGGATAGAGAACCTGAGGCCCGAGCTGAGGGAGCTCGCCCGGACGCGGCTGGAGCGCTGGATGCGGGAGAACGGCGTGCGGCCGAGCAGGCGCTCCTATTCCTGCCTGCGGCGTCTGGCCAACCCGGCGCACCACTGCAACAGCATGGCGTGCTATGGGGCCGGCTGGCCCCACGTGCTGGACCACCCGGAATGGTGGCTGGGCCCCCAGGGCGAGTTCATCCTGACGGCGCACCCGTACGACGTCTGCAAGCACGGGCTGCAGGAGCTTGCGCGGCTGCAGGAGGAGTACGGCGCCACAGTCGAGGTAGACCCGGACGGCAGCTGGTACTACCCCGGCTGGACATGGCTTATCGTCGTGCGCGGCCAGCCGCCCGCCAGGCCGCGGGCGCCCCGCCGGAGTTGCGCCTCGCAGTTCCCGCACCTGACGAAGGACCAGGCGCTGGCCCTGGCGCGGGAGCGCGGCTATCTCATAGCGCGGGACAGCCTCGCAGACAGCCCGAAGGTCCGCGCCTGGTGGGAGGCCTGCCGGAGAGAGAAGCGGCCGTTCGTGCAGCTGGTCCCGCGCAGGACCTGGGCGTCGGTGGACCTCGACATGGACCCCTCCGGGCGCAGGCTCAGCGAGGCGCAGGTCGCCAGACTGAGGGCGCTCTTCAGGGAATACGCGGGCCGGCGCGACTCGTGGTGGGCCTGCGGCCCCAGGTACGCGCGGGTCACGCACGTGCGGCCGGGCGCCGCCGAGGAGCTTGCGCGTCTGATCTGCGAGCTGGCCCGACAGGATGGCCTGGAGGAGACAGCCACACGCCCGGAAACTCCTGGCTAGATCATGAGGCCGGGGGTGCCCCACCCGACGCCCCACGGGCCATCGGGGTCGTACCCGTAAGGGACGAGCTCTTTCAGGCTCTCTATGATCTCCGCGGCGCGCCGCCTGCCGGAGGAGCTGGACATATCCAGCTCCACGAACTCTTGCAGGAGCTTGCTTGTCCTCGGCAAGACCTCCTGCATGCCGCGGAAGATCATAATGAGCTCGATCCCGCCAAGGTCGCCGGTGTCGAGGCGGAAAGAGGGCTCCAGCGCTAGCCTCTCCGCAAGCATCTCGGCAAGCCGCCTGCGCATCTCCTGATGCCGCTGGCTGCGCTCGACCTCGTCGCTTGCCAGGCACTCGTAGTGCTCCAGCCCGGGCACGTGGGCGGCAAGCCCCCATTCGATGCCCATGCGGCCGCGGCCGTCGTCGAAGAGATCCCGGTGGCCGCGCACCTCAAGCCAGATGTCCCGGAAGAACTCGACGGCCACCACCCGGCCGCGCTCCGGGTCCCAGACCGGCCCGGCGCGCACAGCTCCGGTCCTGGTAGAGCAAAGATGCAGCCAGAGCGGCTGGCCCAGGATCTGGGCGTACTGCATCAAGCCTTCGATGCAGAGCACCCCAGCCTCGACTAGCCCCAGCGCCCGCCCGGGCCGACTGCGCCCCCTTTCCTGTCCTTTTTCCAGGACGCAGGAGGAGATATCTCCCCCTGCGTCTAGGCGTTTCCCTCCACCCTCCTCTCCAGGATATCTGCCCCTATCTGTCGCAGTGTCTCGTCGACCTTCATCTCGAGCACGCTTGCGTCGATGCCCGACTCGGATCGCGCCCTTGCCCGAATTGTGACCTCGAGAGTGACCTCGGCCCCGGCCTGGACCAGAGCCATTATGACGCCCCTTTGAAAGTCGCTCATTTTGCTCCAGGGAACGGCCGCCCTGATCAGTATCTCGCTTGCTCGCGACGTCTGGGTGGGCTCCAGCATCGGCGCAGGCTCAGGTTCTGGTCGGGGTCCTTTGGCATCATCCACAGGCTCGAGTCCCGGAGATGGCAGTCTCTTCTGCGCCTCTTCAGCCTGCAGGACCAGCGCATCATCCGGGATGCTCTCGAGGTGCTCTCTCAGGTACACCGTATCTCCCACCTGCAGCCCGATAGTGCCCTCGCGCACTCCTCTGGCCGCAGCCCGCCGCACGACTTCCCTGTCCGGCACGATGGCGAAGTTCGGGTACCTGGCAAAGGTCTCGTACAATTCCTTCAGCGTCCTGTGCTGCTCGGCCCCCAGCGCCTGCTTCAGGATCTCTGGCTTGAGATCGGTGGCGAGCAGCCCCTCCGCCTGCAGGAAAGAGCGGACGCGCTGGGACAGAGACTCTTTGGCGACAGATATTCCCATGTCCCACCACTTTATACTCCCCGTCTCGTCGAGTTTGGCGAGGTACCGGTAAGCGCCGTGAGCAGCCCCTTCCACCCCGCCCTCCGCATCGCGCCGCCAGCCCTCGAGCCTCTCCCTGTCGCTTTCGGAAAGCCTCTGGCAGAGCTGCCTGTCCGCCGCTATGGACTTCAGCGCAGCCAGGCGCCTTGCCTGTTGCCTGAGGGTCACAAGAGCGCCGGAATCGGCGGCAAGGACGAGGACCGTGTTGCGGTAGGTGCGGAAGGTCATCCCTGCGCCCTCGAGAAGCTTCCTCACGAACTCGTCAGTTGCCGGGTTGCTGTACGGGTATTCCCTGTCCAGAATGGCGAGCTTGAGAGAGGGGTTGTC
>JAPWUW010000266.1 GCA_028275325.1 Anaerolineae bacterium
GACGGAACGACGGGGGAAAGGCTCCCCGTGACGGGCGGCGGCGAGGGAGACCGCATCATCGTGACGAGCGTGTCAATCGGCGCGCCGTGAACGGCAATGCCCAAGCGGCTGCCGTGGGTCGGCGCCATGTGCTCCTAGAGACCGGCGCTCTCGCGCAGCTGCCGGTAGGCGAGGGTCCAGATGGTGGAGAGGAGGGTCTGGAACAACGCCCCCAAGAATAGAAGCGGCAGGACTATAATGACGAAAAAGACAGGCGCGGCCACAAGGCCTCCGAGCATCATGGCCATAGGTGCACTATTGAGGACAAGCCTGGCAAGCAGCGCGGCACCACCTCCGAAGAATAGAGCCATCGGCAGGGCAATGGCGCCGAGCACGATGGCCGCCAAAAGCGCAGCTAAGCCATAGGCGATTCGTATGCCCAGTGCGATGAGCCAGATGCCGAGGGCGTTGCCGAGCCTGCGCCAGGCCAGGCGGGCGCCACTGGCGATCGACCCGAAGATGCCCCGGCGCCCAAGGACGCAGGCGCGGCGAATGAAGGGCTTGAGCACGGAGAGCGTCAGAGCGACAAGAAGCGCAAGCACTATCGTGACAAAGAGCGCCGCCAGCGTTGCCAGGGTGCCAAGGATGCCGAGCGCGCGGTTTTCTGTCGCCCACAGGAAAAGCGGCGCAAGCGAGATGGCAAAGAGGAAGCCGAGCACGAGCGCAACGGGCAGGCCTATGACGAGGTCGATGAGAAACAGCTCCAGGGCTGGCCGGGACCACCCAAGCCGGAAGCCCTCGGCAACCGAGGCCTCCTGGCCTTGCTCCTCGTAGCGATCCACCATGCGGATGAGCGCCGTTTCGCTGAGGTAACGCAGGAGCATGCCGGCGAGGCCAACGGCCAGCGCGATGGCCGCGGCGCCAAAAAGCAGGGCTGCAAGGCCCACGAGAGGTAGCCCGCCTGGCCAGGGGGCTGCTCGCTCGCCCCAGGCGCGGGAGAAATCGGCGAGATTGCCCGAGAAGCTGGGCGCGCCGCCAGCGCCCCCGCCGAAGATGGCAAGAAAAAGCCCGAAGAGCCATAGCGCCCGGTACCGCCAGGCTATCCGCCAGGCCCGCTCCACCAGGTTTGCATAGGACATGTCAAAAACCCTCCGTGATGCAGCCCTCACGCAAAGCGCAGCCGCATCAGTGTGTCGCCGTAGCGGATCTCCAGCGCCGCGGAAGGCAGCGCTGCGGTGCAGTACGGGTTCTCGTAGTGGGGGTAATCACGCAGCGGCTGCTCGCGGCCATCCACCAGGAATGGCCCTTCCCAGGAGAAGGCGATGCTCTGACCCCGCAGGCTTTGCAGTTGCACCTCCAACCCGCAGCAGGTAAGTGGCAGCGAGAGCACCTTGGCCTGAAACTCGGCAAAGCTGCCATCGAGCGCAGCCCTGCCCATGTGGCAGAGCCAGATGTTCTTCTGCCCGCGCGAGCGCAGCTCCCTGTAGGCCGTATTGCCGCGCGTCACAAGCTCAAGCCCGTTGGCGGCAAAGAGCGCAAGGTAGCCGTTGCCCTTGCGGGCGAAGGCCCAGTTCCCCTCAAGCGCATGCTCGTCGAAAGCGTGCAGCGGGAAGTAAGCGTGGGTGAACCCGAGCCAATCGTCATCCGGTAGCCAGTGCAGCGCAATGAGCAGGTCCTTCCATTGCGCCACGCGTGGCAGGATGTAGTTGCCCGCCCAGAAGTTGGGCCTCCGTGAACCATCCTCGCTCAAGCAGGCAGGGTGCGTCACGAAAGCGACAGCATCGGCCCCCAGCGTCGCCTGCCAGATGTGCTCTTGATAGCCTCGCTTCCCGGGGTGATAATCCTGTGCCGAGCAGAGCATGTAATCTGGCGTCTTGTAGGTCACCTTGTTCACCCGCAGCAGCCCGAGCTTCGCCTCCCCCCAGGGGTCCACCTGCCCGCAGTGGCTCTCCCGGCTCCATAGCTCTTCCGGCACGTCCTGAGCGATGGCAACGATGATCTCCGGCAGGCTGTAGTTCTCGGCGCAGGCGAGGCTAACTGTCCCGCCGAGGTGTTGGTTGTAGACGCCCATGCCCCACAGGAGCCTGCCTATGCCGGCCGTGTGCTCCCCGCGCCCGCTCTTGATGAGCGGGGCATACGTGCGGCCGTGCGTGGAGCCGAACACGCCGCGGAAGGAGTTCACAGCCATGGTGAAGAGGAGCTTGTCCAGGACAACCGCTGCCAGCTCCCGCACCTCGACATTCTCGGCCAGATCCGCAAGGTGCGAGAGCGCGAGCACGTCGATGTCGAAGTAGCAGTTGGAATCCCACTCCTGAAAGCCACTGGCGCCACGCCGACGCAGCCACTCCAGGGCAAGCTGCTCGCCCTTCTGCCGGTGCCAGGTGCCCGGCTGGCCGCTGTTGGGGAAAACCCTCTCGGGGTACAGTTGGCCTGCAAGTATCTCCGCCGTGTGGAAGCAAATGGCGTGGTTTTCGGTGTGGTAGCACATGGCGTCGGCGCCGGGCTCATCGTGCCAGTACTTGAAGCCGAGGATTGCCTCCTCGATCGGCCCTCGCAGCTCCTCCGGGAACTCGGGCTTGGGCAGAAAGCGGTAGGCTATGCCGAGCAGCCCGACGACCTGGAAATCGCTGCAATCGCGCCGCTCGTTCACGCCCCTTATGACCTCGCGCAGAAGGCCCTTGTCAAGGCGGGACCAGCGCCCCAGCGCCATCTTGGCCACCTCGCTCCAGAGGCTCTCGCGGCCGATGGCGCTGTGCAGCGCCTCCAAGCGGCGCTCTTCGTAGGTGCCGTACGGCTCGCTGCTGTACCGGCCAGCGATCGATTGCAGCCCAATCGAGCGCTGCAAGCGCAGGTTCTGCACGTAGTATTCTTCCGGCGGCGCCATGAGCACGATTTCATAGAGGCCATCGGGGAGCTCGTAGGCGCGGCAGAGGTTCTGGCGAAAACCGCCGTGCACCATTGGCTGTGCCTCGCAGTAGATGCGGCCGGAGGGGTGCCGTACCCGCACGCCGACCTTGCTCCACTCCTTCATCTCCTCAGGCCAGAGCACCGCGAGGACATCGCCGGCGCTGTAGGTATCGCGTTCCGTGTAGGCGGCAAAAAGCGCTTGCTCCAGCGCACGGCGCCGCGCAAGCGGCGAGAAAAGCGTGGGCAAGCGGATTGTCAGGCGTTCCTGGCTGCGCTGAGGCAGCCGCAGCGCCAGGGCGAGGGGGCACTCCCGCATGGCCACCGCCTCAAAGCGCAGGAGAAGCTCGTTCTCGCCCTCGCGCACCGGGGCGCAGAAGCTCACTGTTGCCGGGATCTGGTGGCTGAAGTGTTCCACCCGCTGCACGAGCTCGCCGTTCAGCCAGAGCTCTGCTGGCCCATTGCTGGAGAGAGCAAATGCCTCCTCCCCGGCTTGGGGGAAGCGCACCCGCGCATAGGCCCAGGCGCGCAGGTAATGAGTGGTATGGTAGAACCCGCTCAGATCCACAAGGTGATCCTCGCGGCAGCGGTAGTAGCGCCACCGAAGCTCTTGACCCTCGACGGTGAAGCTTGCCCCTTCCGCTGGCTCCACCGCGAACTCAAGCGCTGCGGGGTGCAGATGGCGCACGATTGCCAGCTTGAGATCGCCCGCTTCAGCGAAGGCAGAAAGGTCAGCCACAGGTACTGCAAGGGGGCCGGCGATAAGCCAGTTGTCGATGTACCCAGCGTTCAGCGTGTACTCGGCAAACTCCATCGCGCCTCCTCCAGCTTGGCAGGAATGCTAGCGCGCGGCGGCTCTCGTGCGGTTCAGGATCTCGTTGACCGAGATGATGGTGATGGCCTCGACATCTTCCTGAGGGCCCACGAGCGTCACCTCGTAGGTCACGCCAGGGATGAGGGTGAGGTAGTTGTCGCTTACGGAAACAGCGTCGCTGTGCTCGATCCAGACGCCCCAAATGAGCCTGTCGGCCCAGAGCCGCAGCCGGTACTCGTTTTCCCCCACCTGCTCCAGCTTCTGGTTCGGCGCGACATCGGCAAGCGAGATCGCAGACCAATCCTCCGCCTGGAAGAAGACATCCTGAACGGCCTGGGCCCTGCCGTGTGGCTCGAAGCGCACCCAGTAGTAGCGCTGCTGCCGCAAGGCCTCGGATATTGGCGGAAGGACCACATTCGTCACCGATGCCTTCCACTGG
>JAPWUW010000001.1 GCA_028275325.1 Anaerolineae bacterium
GGAGAGGAAATCCAGGAAATCCATCTCTTCCGGAGCGCGCACGAATATGCCCCGCCCATGGCGTATATCGACCATTCCCAGAGCCCTGGCTGCCTGAAAAGCCTCTCGTACCACTACAGGGCTCACCCCAAGCATCTGCGCCCACTCCTGGTGCGATGGCAGCTTATCCCCAGGCTGGAGGTTTCTCTCGGCGATGTACTGTTGAATCGCCCGCAAGCACTCGCGGGAAAGGTTCACGCGCTTGAGCTGATTCACTCGGAAAGACTCTTGGCCCTTGGCCGGAAGAGATATGATCATGTGATCATCATACAACAACATTATACGCAGAAGACCCTGCCGCGGCAAATGCGGCTCTCCAAAGGGCGTGCCTCGCTGTGGGCGGTGTACTAGGGCCCCTTTGTGCCCCAGCAAGGCAACAGGGAAGTGGCCACTGCAGGTGAGCTGATTCGCAGGGGTCGCTGCCGCCCAGCAGCAACGCAGGGCCGACAGCAATGGGCCCTGGTCAAAGCAAGGGCAGGCAGGTGGGAATGGCTCCTGAGCTGCTACGAGAACGGCCAAGGCACGTTGGTGGCGGCACTCGCCACAAGACAAGATAGGGGCAACGGGCGTGGCGAAAGCACGGTCGGGGCTGAGGTTTGGGCTTGGGCCACTGGCTCTTGCCTGCCGGCGCATTGCTCTATGGCCATTCGCAGTGCTGCCAGCGCACCCTCGCTTCAGGTGCAGCTCGTGAAGGGCATCTTGCCCAGCCACCTGCCACTCTCTGTCCCAGCGCGCCTTGGCTGCAGGCGTGGCGCTCAGGGCTCGAGGAACCTTGACTTACAGCCCAGCAGACACGCCAAACCCTAATGCCTCCCCCTTCGGGCCAGAAGCCAACGAGCACTGCCGCGCGCGACGGCAAGGGGCAGCCCAAAGATGACGGGAACCGTGATCAGGTGGATGGCACCGTAGCTCAGGCCCGACAGCGGCCACACATAGGCGTACAAAGCAACGCCGAAAAGGCTCGCGGCCGAAAGGGCAAGCGTGCGCTCTTGCCAGCCGGGAGCGCCCTCAAGAGGAGCGAGGGCAAGAGGCCAGAGCAAGTACCAGGAGTTGAAGAACGGGGCAAGGTACGCAGCCCAAAAAAGCAGGCGGTGCGCAAGGCAGGCCTCCACACGGCCCACGGCGTGCGGCCGGTTGCCGCGCGCAAGCTGCCACACCTGGCGCAACGAGAGCAGGAGCAAAAGCAGCCGTAGGAAAAGCAGCGTCGCCGCGCGGGCGCCCTCGCTGTCGAAGAATCTCCAGCCGTAATAGAGCAACACACCCGGCGAGTACCCGATTAGCCGGGAGCGCCGAGAAAGGCACGCGAGCGTCTGCGGGCCCTGCCAAAATGGCGCCAAGATGGCCAGGGCAAGCAAGCCGCTCAGGGCAAACGAGCGCAGGATCTGCAGGCGCTCCTTGCCGCTGTGGGCCTGCCGCAGCCACAGGAAGCCCAGAGCTGGAAGGAGCAGGAGCGGCACGTACTTCACAAGCCCCGCCAGGACAACTGCCCCACTGGCCAGGCCACGTCGCCCCCTGGCCACGAACCAGAAGCACAGCGAGAGGAAGAACGCCACCAGCATGTCGTTGTGCGCGTTGGCAAGCCCATCCAGGAGGACAAGCGGGTTCCAGGCAAATAGCAGCGCGCCCCACGCCTCCCTGCCCGGCCGCAGCCGCCGCAATGTGCCCCAGATCAGCGCCGCGCTGCCCAGGTAGGCAAGCAAGTTCAGGCCCTTGAACGCCAGGATGGCCGGCAGCAGCCCCCAGTCGCTTGCCAGCCCCGCCGGCGCGCTGAGGATGGTCCAAAAGGGGCCGTAGGGGCTGGGCTCTTTCGCCCAGTTGTGCACATACCTGGCAAAGGGGTCCTGCGGGAAGCTCGCTGGCGCCTCAAGGAGCGGGTTCCTGTGGTGGTGAGTCCAGATCCGCGCCAGCATGATATAAGCATAGACGTCGGTTGCGCTGAAGGGGTACGTGAGGGCGCAGCCAATGGCGCTCGCGGCGGCTGGCAGGAAGACCGCAGCCCAACCAACCCGCGCTGCTCCACGCCACAGGAGCAGAAGGGCCCGCAGGTAAACAATCCAGAGCGCGCAGATGACAGCCAGGAAAAGGGCCGCCGCGGCGGGGCTGTAGCCTGTAAGCTTGGGCATATCAGCCACGGCCTCATAGAGCCGCAGGAGCGGGAAGCGCAGCGCGAAGCCAGCCCAGTGCAGGGCCACCGTCACGATGCCCAGACCCCAGAGCTCCCCGCTCCCGGCGAGGGTAAGCATGGGGCCGCGCGTTCCCGTTTCCGAACGGATAGAATGCAGCGCTGAGGACATGCCAAGGAACGGAGCCGTGCAGTACAATCTCGTGCGGCAAGCATAGCTCTCATCCGGGAGAATTGGCCAGTGACCGAGCAAAGTCCCGCAGCTTTGCCCCCGTGGCACCCTTGCCGGGGCGCGATATCTCTCACGTTCGATGATGGCCTTGAGACTCAGCTTTCTCAAGCTGTGCCCGTGCTTGAGGATCACGGGCTGAGGGGCACTTTCTACCTGGTGCCCAATGGCATCCGCTGGGAGCGCAACCTGCCCCGCTGGCAGGAGGTGGCCAAAAACGGCCACGAGATCGGCAACCACACCCTGAGCCATATCTGCTCGCTGGGTTTTCTCGATGCACCGGGTGGTGCGCCGGCGCTGGAAGGGCTCACCCTGGAGGCCATTGAGCAGGATATCCTCGCCGCCGAAGCCCGGCTCCAAGAAGCCTTCCCAGCGCACGGTCCGCGCTCCTTCTGCTACCCCTGTTACCAGGATTTCGTCGGCCGCGGAGCCACACGCCAGAGTTACGTGCCCATCGTGGCGCGGCACTTCGTTGCCGCAAGAGGCCTGGGAGAGGTGCCCAACCACCCCGCAACCTGCGACCTTCACTACCTCTGGTCCTGGCCGGCCGAGCGCATGGATCACCACAAGCTTATTGGCCTGGCGGAAGCGTGCGCGGCCCAGGGGCGGTGGGGGATTTTCACCTTCCACGGTGTGGGCGAGGGGCACTTGCCCATCGCCAGGCACGACCTTGAACTTTTCTGCGCCCATCTTGCCCGCAACGCCGATCGGCTCTGGGTGGCGCCGGTCGCGACAGTGGCCGTGCGGATCGCTGAATGGCGCAAGGGCCTGCCCCTGCACCCCTAGGCAGAAGATCTCCACGTTTGACAAAGGCCCCATCCCGCTCACAGAATCGGCTCACAGAACGCGGCTTGGGGTTTTCAGCTCCGGAGGCATTGATGAAGCTCAACACCGTCAAGCAGAAGCTCGCTCGTGGGGAGCCGGCAATTGGCACTTGGCTTTCCCTGTGCTCCCCGATCGCTGCCGAGTACATGGCGCACATGGGCTGGGATTGGCTCGTCGTCGATACGGAACACAGCCCTGTTGGCTTTGAGACAACGGTGCACTGCTTCCAGGCCATCTGTACCACGCCCACTATCCCCATGGCGCGCGTGGCCTGGAACGACCCAATGCTCATGAAGAGGCTGCTCGATGCTGGGGCGCTCGGGCTGGTTGTGCCCATGGTGAACTCCCGGGAAGAAGCGCAACGGGCCGTTGCCGCCATGAAGTACCCGCCGGCTGGCATCCGCTCTCTGGGCGGTGGCCGGTGCATGGTCTATGGCGACGACTACTTCTCCTGGGCCAATGACCAGATCGCCTGCATCGTCCAGATCGAGCACATTGAGGCTGTCCGCCGTGCGGAGGAAATCCTCTCCGTCCCTGGCGTGGATGCCTGCTTCATTGGCCCAAACGACCTCGCCGGTTCCATGGGGCTCAAGCCCGATATGACCGTCTCAGATCCGCGGCACGAGGAGGCAGTGCAGGCGGTGCTGCGCGCGGCCAAAAAGGTCGGCAAGCCAGCGGGGATCCATGTGCCCGACGTCCACCATCTCAACCGCCGGCTCGAACAGGGCTTTCGCTTCCTCGCCCTCGCTTCCGATGCCGCCTTCATGCGCCAGGCAGCGCGCGAAGCCCTGAGCCAGATCCGCCGCTAGAGCCAGGCATCCCGGAGGTCCGCTGATGGGGGAGTTGAGCAAGAAAGAGGCCATGGAGCGGCTCCTGCGCGGCGACCCGGTGCGCGTCGGCCTGCGGGAGATCTCCATCTGGCCGGAAGCGCTGGAGAAGTGGGTGCAGCAAGGGTACCCGACGCAGGAAGTGCCGGCAGAGGACGGCAAGACCAAGCAGGAGCCCGTCGACCCCGTCGATCACTACGGTTACGACATGGTGAGCGTCGGGGGGTGGTTCGATGCCATGCCCTTGCGCGGCCACGAGGAAATCGTGGCGGAGACGGATGAGTGGGTCATCAAGCGCAACGGTGCCGGGGCCGCCCTCAAGTACTGGAAGCATAAGTACGGCACACCCGAGCACATCGACTTTCGCATGACCAGCCGCCAGATCTGGGAACGGGATTACCGCCCTCACCTCCTCGCGGTCGACCGGGAAAGGGTCGATATCGCCGGGGCACGGCAGAACCTCGCCAAGCGCCGGGAGCAGGGCTTCTGGACGATGTACGGCCATCTCTTCATCTGGGAGAACATGCGCCGCAGCATGGGGGATGTCTGCCTCTACGAGAGCCTGCTCCTGGACCCGGCCTGGATCCACGACTACAACCGTGTCTACACGGATTTCTTCAAGGCCCACTTCAAATTGCTCTTCGAGGAAGCCGGGCTGCCCGATAGCGTCATCATCTGCGAGGACCTGGGCTACCGCAACGGGCTTTTCTGCTCCCCCAAGGTGCTCTCGGAGCTCATCTTCCCGTATTATGCCGAGCTCGTCGAGTTCTTCCACAGCTACGGCCTCATCGTGGAGCTGCATTCCTGCGGCAACATCACGCAGGCGCTACCTCTCATAGTGGATGCCGGCTTTGACATGCTCAACCCCATGGAAGTCAAGGCCGGCTGCGACGTGCTGCGCTTTGCCGAGCAATATGGGGATCGGCTTGCCTTTGCGGGCGGGCTGGATGTGCGCGTGCTCGAATCCGGCGACCGCGAGCTCATCCGCAAGGAGGTGACAAGGCTCATCGAGGGCATGAAAGCCCGAGGGGCCCGTTACATCTTCGGCTCCGACCACTCGCTCACGCCGCTTATCGATTACAGTGCGTACCTTTACGCGCTCGACGTCTACCGGGAGCACATGCTGTACTGATGCGGGCTCGCCCTTCCTTCAGCGCACGACCACCACAGCATGCCGGCACTGGCCGAGGTATCGGCCAGCCCACCACACGCGCAGCGGGATGACGTGCCGGGCGGGCTCGGCATCGGCCGGGAGGCAAAGCCAGATCCGCACTGCTCCCTCGGCGCGCGCGGGCACACTGGTGCGCGCCAGAGCGCGCTTCTGCCAGCGCCACCCTGCCGGCAAGACGGGCTCGGCTGCCGCCCTGGCCGCGCGGTCGCCGTGGTTGGTGAACTGCACATCGATGGCCAACTTGGAGCCGGGGCACGCCTCCTGCTCGAAAGGGAAGCTCCGGACCCACCACTCGTCGGTGCCGAAATCCGGGTGCTGCCACGGCAGAAGCGCCGCCAGGAGCTTCTCCCTCTCGACAAGCAGAGAGTCCATGTGGTCCAGCTGCTCCTGCGTGAAGGAAAAGGCCCGATCCTGGTGCTGGTTGATGAGGAGATCCGGCCTGTGCCGGCGCAGGATTGCCAGGCAGCGCCGGAAGCCTCTTTCCGCTCCCAGGAAGTTGCGGTTGCCGCTG
Organism: Anaerolineae bacterium; assembly: GCA_028275325.1. GTDB lineage: Bacteria > Chloroflexota > Anaerolineae > DRVO01 > DRVO01 > JAPWUW01. The sequence goes on from JAPWUW010000001.1 coordinate 5,725, forward strand.
CAGTAATCGTCGATGCCCGCAGGGGAAAACGAATCCCCAACGAAAAAGAGCTTCAGCCCGTGCCCTTCCACCAGCAGGCCGCCGTGGTAAAGGCTCTGGCCCGGGAAGTGGAACGCGGTGAGGTTGAATTCCCGCCAGCTCCAGGACTCGCCATCCAGTGTGCCCCTGGTGACTGGTGCCGGGTTGGGAGAGATGCAGGGGAGGAAGAAGCGCAGCGGGCACCTGAGGATCGGGGCCACATGGCTATCGGCCAAGATGGGGCAGCCAAAGGCCTGTGCCAGCCGGTGCAGTGCGTCCACGTGGTCATCGTGGTAGTGGGTCACCCAGCACGCCTCCACCGACGTTATGGCGCCCTTCCGGATCCAGTGCTGCAGGGTCTCCACCACGGAATCGTGCCCGCAGTCCACAAGCAGGGCCGCGCCACTATCGGAGATCAGGGCAAAGCTCGTGAACGCGACGCGCCGCACAAAGCTTGGCAGCGTCTGCGTGCGCGCCGGCTTCATCCGCCAGGGGTCATCCTGCGTGTCCCGCAGGAGGGCAGGGAAGTAATAGTTGAGGCTGGAGATGGCGCTGTAGTTGCGCCAGAGCAAGCTCAGCCGCTCCAGCGCCAGCGCCACAGCTCGCTTGGGCTCCCGGATTATAGGGCCGTGAGAGGGCACGAGGAGCTCAGCCCCGCAACCAGCCAGCTTGCGCAGGCTCTGCTTTAGCCCTTGCAAGTTCCCCAGAAACCCGTGGTAATCCAGGATGCCGCCAAAGCCCTTCTGCAGGGAGTAAAGCTCCCACACCTGGCCATCCCCGAACAGCACGTCGCCGCAGAAACACACCTTGCGCCCGCCTGCCTCCATGAGGTACGAGGTGCTGCCATCGGTGGGGCCGGGAGTCTCCAGCACCCGGATGATGGCTCCATGCCACTCGATGGCATCGCCCTCGCGCACCGAGCGCGCCACCGGCAGCGGCTGCGCCAGCACCTGAGGGCCCGGCCGATGGTGATAAATGTGCCAGCGGTTGCGCCAGTCCTCCCAGTACGAGCTCACATCCTCGAAAAGAGGCCTTTCCGCCTCCGGCACCACGATCGCCGCCCCAGCTTCGGCAAACGTGCGGGCCCCTGCCACGTTTGGGCGACGGTGCTGGGTGCAAAGGATCATGTCCACCCGGCGCACACCAAGGCTCGCCAGGTGCTGCGGCAAAAGGCTGTCGCAGCAATCGAAGAGCAGCGCCTGCTCGCCCGCCCGCAGCAGGCCCACGTTCACCGCTCCAGGGAGCACGTACAACCCCGGTGCAACCTCGACTGCAGCCTTAGGCATTACCACCTCAAACCCGTAACTGCGTCCATGCCAGTCAGTCTCCTCCCTCTCTTGGCCATTGCGATGGATGGCAGCCAGAGTGCCACCGGGTGGTCAGAACCGACGAACTGCTTTCATCCCCAGGCCACCCTGTAAACCTGCACAACGCCATTGTCGAAGACGCGCGCGAGCACGCCCGCCTCCTCCAGGAGCAAAAGCTTCGCCAGCCCCTGCTCGCCGTAGGCGATCCGCTCCAGCTGGCCGACGTAAACGTAGCTCACTTTCAGCTCAGCAAGGGCAGCGAGCGCCTCCTGTGCATCCTGGGTTTCATAGAAGCGGCGCACAAGGGCGGCTCGCCTGCCAAGCGGCGCCTTGGGCCGCTGCTCTGCCTCGTGCTGAGGCCCAAGGGGAATGGGCAGGCCGGTGTAGGCCGCCACGCGGGAGCCGCCTTCCCTGTAGTAGCCAAGCGCAGCCTCCAGCACCACTGGGTTGCCAGGGACGTTGGCGCGCAGCCAGAGGAGCGCTTCCCTCTCCCCGGCAAGCGCTATGCGGCTCTCTGGCTGGGGCCAGGAATACTCCCCTACCGTCATGAACGCCATGCCGTCCAGCGTCCCCAGCGCCGGCCGTGCATTGGGGAAGCGCTGCTCAAGGCGAGAAGCGCTCCCCAGCACGGGATACACCACGGCAAGCAAGAAGAGTATCGCCGCAATGGAGCGCCACCAATAGTCACGGGCAGGCCGATCCGCCCACCAGGCGGCAAGAAGGCTGCCACAGCCCAAGCCAAGCAAGGCCCACGCCTGAAAGCCAAACTTGAAGACGGTATTCATCCGGTAAGCTGGCCCTTCGGCAAGCCAATCCCGCAGGAAGAAGAGCTCTGTCCCCAGCAGAATGAGCCACGCAAGCCCAGTGAGGCTGAGCGCCACCCTTTCCCCCTCGCTCCTGGATGCAGAGGCCGCAGCAAAGGCCAAAAGGCCAAGGGAGAGGCAGAGCGCCCCCGCCGCCCGGCCGGCGGCGACGAGAAGAGCAGCGCCCAGCACGCCGGCTCCAAGCGCCCAGCCAGCCTCCCGCAGCGGCCGCCGCAGCCCTGGCCGGGCCCCCGCCAGGGCCAAGAAGCGCGGCAGCCTTTCCCAATGCCTGGCAAGAGCGGCCAAAAGCCGCAGCACGCCGGCTTGCCCCCGTCCACGCTTGAGCACCCACCACGACAGGCCGAGGCTTAGGTAGGCCTGCAAGCCCCAGAACCGCAGGAAGTGCACGAACGGGCTGCCAGCCTTGTTGAGCGCGAAGCCACTTGCCGGCTGCCGGTACCAGGAAAGGAAAGGGGCGAAGAGCAGCGCTCCAAGCGCCCCCACGGCCACCACTTGGCCAACCGAGCGCAGCAGCCCGGCCCAGCTCCAGCGCCCACTCCGGAAGAGGCCAGTCACGCCAAGGGCAGCCAAGAGGAGCGGCGCATCCCAGGTGTTGCCGGCGATGGCCATGCCCACAAGGATCGCCAGGAAAACGAGCCGCACCGCCGGCCAGAGCCTGTCCCTCTGCCCTCGCCCACATTCGAGGGCAAGCGCCAGGAAGGCAAGGACAAAGGGCAGGTTGAGGATGTGCGGGTGCAGATCTCCGTAAAGGAAGCTGAAGAAAGGGAACTCGTTTATCGTATCGGGGATGACGCGGCTCGGTGCCCAGAAGTCGTAGGCTGGGGGCGCTGCACCATGGGCGATGGCGGCAAGGAGGCCAGCAAGGAAGCGCGGCAACCAGCCGATGAGAGGCAGCTCTGCCCACCAGGAAGCCGGTGCCAGCTCCCCCCACCCGCGCACAAGCTGCAGCCCCCCATCCACATTGCCAAGAAGGCAGACGAGCGTGGCGGAGAGGAGCCCGCCCACGAGCTTCCGCCGGACGGCAAGGCTGGCCCCCAGCGCGAGAGCGCCCGCAGCCGCGAAGCTGAAAAGCGAGGCGAGCGCCAAGTTGAAGGCAACCTCTGGCCTCACCCCTGTGAGTTTCACCAAGCACGAGACCAGGTAGAGGCCATAGTAATAGTAGTTGATGTAGCCACCAGCGTAGAAAGGGTCATAAGGCGGCATTCTGGCGCTGCGCGCTATCGCCAGGAGAAACCCGAATTCCATCGGTCGCTCACCGCCCCACCATGGCTGCCACAGGTCTGGGTTGAGCAGCCGCACAAGCACCCAGAGCACATAGGCGCCCAGGCTCACGGACTCACTCAGAATCAGCTCCCCGCTGCGCGCGCGCAGCGTGGCCGCAAGCGCCCTCCACCGCCAGGCCGCCGTCAGCGCCCCCAGGGCGCCCAGCGCAACCAGGGCCCCGCCCAGGCTGCTGCCGCGGTTGGCGTGCAACCCGGCAGAGGAGAGAAGCCACACCGGGTAGGCAATGAGGGCAAGCCCAAGCGGGCGAGCAAAAGCCCACCCCGCCCCCCAGGCTGTGGGCGCAAGCGCCTGCAGCAGCGGCCAACAGGCAAGGCCAATCGCCGTCAGGACAAGCCACCACCACGCGGCCGCAGGCAACCCGTCTTGGGCGAAACGGTTCCAGCCCCAATCCTGTACCACGGGGTATTCCTCCACGGGCACAGGAAGCAGCAACTCCTGCACTTTCTCCTGCGAGGCAAGCGCATCGTAGAAGAGCTCCCGCAGGTCTTCAGGCGGTATGGCCCGAACCTTCTTGAACACGAAGACGCGCGGGTGGTCGTATACAGTGAAGCTCTCATCGGCCCTGTCGTCGACAATCTCAAGCGGGCCAAGGCGTGGGCGCGAGGTGAACTCCTTCTCGAGCGCAAAGCCAAGCTGCCCCGAGAAAAGCAGCTCGTAGTAGCGGTTGCTCACCGGGAAGCGATCCCGCAGGCGCGGCAGCCAGCCATAGAAGCGGTTGCTGCTCACAATGATGTAGTCGGCCCGCGTCAGCCGATCTACAAGCATCTCCACCTTGGCGGCATCATCCGGCTCCTGAAGGGGGAAGGATAGCACGCGGTACTCGCCAGGGCTGCGGTAGGCGCCATTGAGCACCAGCGGATAGGGGATGAGGTCGTCCCATTCCTCCTGCGTGATGGTCGAGCCAGGCGGGATGTTGGCGTAAATCCACAGGGAGGCCTCATGCCGGGTGAAAGGGCGGTGGTAGATGCTGCTGAAGGCGAGGCTCCAGCAGATGCTGTAGACAAGGGCGAGGGCTCCCAGCCCCCAGAAGAGCCTGCGCAGGCGCGGCCACCGCGCTGCTGCGCTCGAGAGCGCTCCGGCCCCTAGGATGAGGAGCACACCCGTGAGCGGGGCCATGTAGCGCATGAACTTCACCATGAAGCTGCCGGTAATGAGAAAGTAAGGCAACGCCCAGGAGAGGAGCACCGACTCCTCATCCCGCGCACGGGAGCGCAACAAGCGCCAAGCCCCCCACGCGAGCCCACCAAAGCCAAGTAGCCCCGGGAGCCAGCCCATCCCGAAGCGCAGCTGCTGCAGGATCTGGTAGATGTAGGCGGGAGTGCGCCGGTACTGGCGCGTGTAAGGGAAGTCGTAAATGCCCCGCACCATCTTGCTCTCAACGCCGACGCTCTCCAGGAACAGGCCGAAATCGAGGATGACGTACGGGCTGACAAGTGCGAACACGAGCAGCCCAGCAATGGCGCTTGCCGCCGCCAGGCGCAACCTCTGGGAAGTGGGCCGCCGCAGCAGAAGGAATGTGGCTGCCCATGGCAGGAGAAGAGGCGCGGCGCTGCTCTTGCAGCCGAGGGCAAGCGCGACGCCCAGGCCCGCGCCAATGGCGCTGCCTGCGCCACCTCCCTGCAGCAACCGCACAAGGAAATAGAGCGCAAGCAACACGAAGAAGGCAAGGAGCGTATCCACCGCATAGAAGTGAGCAAGCTGAATGTGCATGACGGTGAACGTAAAGAGCGCTGCGGCCAGAACCCCCGCCGGCCGCCCGTAGAGCCTGCGCCCAAGCGCGTAGGCGACTGCTATCGCACCAGCATCGAAAAGAGCGCTCAGCACCCGGCCGAGAAGCGTCATGTGAAGGTGGTCGTCCATGCGCGCCAATTCCTGCACTGCAGGCCTGCCCTCCCCGAGCAGGGCGGCAGCGGGCCCGCTCAGGGCCTTCAGCGCGGCAGCCAGGCCGCGCACGAGGTACAGGGGCATGTGCCCGTAGGCAAAGCGCTCCGGCTGTCTATGGCCACTCCCATCGGGGCGAAAGAAGGGGTTGAGCGTGGAACGGCGCGGATCCAGGAGATCTGCAGGGGCTTGCGGCCACTCCAGCGTGGCCGCGACCATCATTATGTGGCGCTCATCCGGGTGAGCGGAGTGGCCATGATCCCAGTTGACCTTCTGCAGGCGCAAGAGCAGCCCGAAAGCGACAAGCAGCAACAACGCCAACCGGTGCACAATGCCAGCTCGGCAGCGCAATGATCATCACCCCTCTGCGGCACGCAATATGCAAGCATTCTAGCCACGGGCCCCGGGAGCAGCAATGCGAAGGGAGCAGTTGCCGGCAGCCTGCTTCACCACTATCATTTGCGGTGGGCGGGCCGGGAAGCCAACCCCAGGCTCGCCTTCGGCTTTGTTGGGCGGAGGAGCTAGCTCATGAAGTATATCTTCTGCACGGGCGGTGTAGTTAGTTCTGTGGGCAAGGGCGTCACAGCTGCCTCCGTTGGGCACCTCCTCAAGGCAAGGGGGCTGCGCGTCTCGGCACAGAAGCTGGACCCATACCTCAACGTGGACCCCGGCACAATGAGCCCCTATCAGCACGGCGAGGTTTTCGTCACCGAAGACGGTGCAGAAACCGACCTGGACCTTGGCCACTACGAGCGCCTGATCGACACCAACCTCACGAAGGAAAGCAACGTCACGAGCGGCCAGATCTACCAGGCCGTGATCAGCAAGGAGCGGCGTGGCGATTACCTCGGCGGGACGATCCAGGTCATCCCACACGTCACGAACGAGATCAAACGGCGCATCATGGCTGTGGGCAAGGCCACTCAGGCCGATGTCGTCATCGTGGAGGTTGGTGGAACCGTGGGCGACATCGAGGGCCTTCCCTTCCTGGAGGCCATCAGGCAGATGCGCAAGGACGTTGGCCGCGAGAACACCCTCTACATTCACGTGACGCTTCTGCCTTACATTGGAAGCACTGGCGAGCTCAAGACCAAGCCCACCCAGCACAGCGTCCGCGAGCTGCGCGGCATCGGCATCCAGCCCGACATCATCGTCTGCCGCAGCGATTACCCCGTGCCGGATTCGCTGCGCCAGAAGATCGCGCTCTTTTGCGATGTCGACGAGGAGGCCGTGATCCCGCTTGTGACGGCCAGCACCATCTACGAGGTGCCGCTCATGCTTGCGCAGTGGAACATAGCAGAGCTGATACTCGAGCGGCTCAACCTCCAGGCTGCCACGAGCGACCTCACCGACTGGGCCAAGCTCGTCGCCGAGATCCGCCGCCCCAAACCACCAGTGCATATCGGCATTGCCGGCAAATACGTTGAGCTGCACGATGCTTACCTCAGCGTGCGCGAGGCTCTCTTCCACGCCGCCGTCCATGCCGGCCGAGAGCTCAAGCTGCACTGGATCGCCGCCGAAGAGCTGGAGCGCCGCCCGGCCGACGAGCTCTTGGGCGGCCTGGATGGCGTTGTCGTGCCCGGCGGCTTTGGGGACCGGGGCATAGAGGGCAAGATCGCCGCTGCCCGCTACGCGCGCACCACCGGCCTGCCGTACCTTGGCCTGTGTCTGGGCATGCAGGTCATGGTGATCGAGCTCGCCCGCGCCGCCCTCGGCTCCGACGAGCCCAACAGCACCGAGTTCGATATCAACACCCGCTACCCGGTGATCGACCTTCTGCCGGAGCAGCGAGGCGTGGTCGACCTGGGCGGGAGCATGCGGCTGGGGGCCTACCCTTGCGTCCTGGTGCCTGGCACAAAAGCGGCTGCGGCCTACGGCACCGACCTAGTTTACGAGCGGCACCGGCATCGCTTTGAGCTCAACAACGAGTACCGCGGCCTGCTCGCAAGCGCCGGCATGGTCTTCAGCGGGCTCTCGCCCGATGGCCGGCTCGTCGAGATCGCCGAGATTGCCGACCACCCGTGGATGGTTGGCTGCCAGTTTCACCCGGAGTTCAAATCCCGCCCGCTGCGGCCGCACCCGCTCTTCCGCGCCTTCATCGCCGCCGCTGTCCAACGGCAGCGGGAGCGGGTGGGCGAGGCCATGGCAGCTGCTTCCTAGCCGCTGTAGAGCACAACCACCACGGCAAGGGACCAGAGCAAGAGATCAAGCAAGAGCGGCCGGTCGTGCAGGACGATTTCTTCCGGCGCACCGCCCTTGCCCTCCACGTGCACCAGGTACAGGTAGCGGAAGAGGCCATAAACGACAAACGGGATCGTGAGCATCATCGTGTGGTTTTCCGGCAGGTTGGGGGCGGAAAAAGTGTAGAGCGAATAGGCCATGAGCGTTGCCGCCGTCACGATCATGCTCAGCTGATCCAGAAGCGGGAGCGTATAGCTCGCCAGAGCCGGCCGGTGGTTATGAGCGTTCTCAGCGAGCAGGATCTGTTCGTGGCGCCGCCGGTTTATGGCGATGAAGAGCGCAAGGAAAGTCGTGCACACATAGAGCCATGGGGAAAAGCGGGCCACATCGGCCACGGAAACGCCTGCCGCCACGCGCAGCACAAACCCAGCCGCGATCGCAAGCAGGTCCAGAATGACGTAATGCTTGAGCGCGAAGGAGTAGGCGACGTTGAGGAGCAAGTACCCAAGCGCAATCCCCCAAAAGGCCGGCCCGAGCAGGGCTCCCAGCCCAAGCCCCAGCAACGTGCACAGCACTGCCGCGGCCCTTGCGAGCGCCGGCGAGAGCCTGCCCGAAGGCAAAGGCCGGCTGCGCTTCTGCGGGTGGGCACGGTCCTTCTCGATATCCACAAGGTCGTTCATTATGTACACCGCGCCCGAGATGAGGCAGAAGATGAGTACAGCAAGGAGCGACCGGCCAAGGTAAAGGGGCTGAAAGAGCTTGCCATCGAAGACTATAGCTGCGAGCACGAAAACCTGTTTGGCCCACTGCTTGGGCCGCATGGTGCGCAAGAGCTCGATGAGCATGGGCTCCCCGAGAAGCCAAAGCTAGCAACCAAAGCCAGGCCATGATATGGTAGCGGGCGGGCACGGGTCAAGAACCGCTTGGCCCACGCTCCGCACGATGCTTGCGCGCGGGGAAGGTGCGACTTCAGGTTGCCAAGGGGGGTGAAGGCGATGAGCGCAGATTATACAGCGCTGGATTTGCGGCCCTACCAGTTGGTGCAGATCGTCGCCGCCATCGGTGCCGGTCGGCAAAGCTTCGGCAGCGAGCGGCTCAATCGAGTGGTGCAGGCGATCAGGGAGAGGCCTTTCACTCCTATCCGCTTGCGCGCCAATGTGAGCAGCATCCACGCTTTTCAGAACCCCGGCCACGATGAGGATACACCCGGTGGGCCGCTTTTCAACACCAAACGGGACCTCGATATCCTCCAGCGGCTGGGGCTGACGCCGGGGATCGTCATGCCGGCCATTGATCTCTTCGACCTGCTCCTCAGCGCCATGCCGCACGTTGAGGACATCACGGGCTACCGGAAGGACCGCCGCGGTTGCTGGCCCACCTCTGCGCAGGAGGCGGACGATTACGCCCGGGGTGTTGCCATGGGGCTCGGCGCTATTTTCCGCTTGCGTTCAAGCGAGGAAAGGGCTCAGGCCAAGCGCGAATCCGTGGCGGCCATCGAAAGTGCCGAGTCCTTGCGCATTCGCCCTCACCACCTCATGTGCATGACCTGCTTCTACGGCGAGCGCCTCGGCAAGTTGGCGCCTATCGAGGAGGACAACCTTTGCGAGCTCATTGTGGCCATCCAGCGCCGCCCGGATATCCCCATCACACTGGTTGAGGGGCCCTGCATGGTCTGCCCACCCTGCTCCTTCTACGACCCCCAGTCCAAGCTCTGCTACCTGCGCATAGGCATCGGATTGCGCGATGAGAAAAAGGACCTTGACGTGCTCGAGCTTCTGTGCCTCAGCTACGGCGACACGCTCCCAGCGCGGCAGCTGCTTTCGCTCTTATACGAACGGATCCCCTCCACCAGGCTTGTCTGCGGCTATGGCGACGGGCGCGAACGCAGCCCTTCCTGGCGCATTTGCGATAGCCCCGAGGGCAGCGAGCGCTACCGCAGGGGGCGGGAGGCTGGGCTCGGGGTGCTTTAGCTCTCTTGGGGTGCCGGCCTGAGCACGTTTTGTGCGGTTTTCGGCTCTCGAGCCTATAATGATGTTTTGGAGGAGCGATGGAATACAATGTGGCCGGGCTCCTCAGAGCACCTCATGGCGAGACGCGCCATCACGAGGTGGATGAAGAGCCCTCTTTTGCGTTGATTGGTGCCCGGCTGACGGGGCACATCGTCGGGTCCGTGGACCTGATGCGCACCCAGCAGGGCGTTCTTGTGCAGGCAGATCTCCAGGTCGAAGCTGAGGTTACCTGTGCTCGTTGCCTCCGTTCGGCGCAGACTGTCCTTGCTGTGCACATCAGCGAGGAGTTCCGCCCTTCGGTGGACATCCGCACTGGCATGCGGCTGTGGCCAGAGCCAGACGAGTTCATCGAGGACGAGCTCTTCCTTGATGAGCACCACGTGCTGCACCTGGACGAGGTCGTGCGCCAGGAACTGGAGGCGAGCATACCGATCAAGCCGCTTTGCCGGCCCGATTGCGCTGGCCTTTGCCCGCACTGTGGGGCCGACCTGAACGAAGAGCAGTGCCAGTGCGCCCAGCCGATAGATGTGCGCTGGGAAGCGCTGCGCCAGCTTCTGCACAATTAGGCCGTCACTTGCGCCTCATCTCAGTGTTATAGGAGCTAGATCCAAATGGGAGCAGTACCGAAACGAAAACTTTCCAAAGGGCGGAGGGATCGCCGCCGCGCGCATGACGCTTTGCGGCCTCTGCAGCTAGTGGAGTGCCCTCGCTGCCACGAGCAGCGGTTGCCGCACCACGTCTGCCCTTCTTGCGGCACTTACCGTGGCCGGGAGGTTGTAACCGTCGAGGAGGGCGCTTCCTAGGCCTTGCTTGGCAGGGTGCTCGGGCGGCAGGCCGTGCGCGCGTGCGCACGGCCTGCGCCTTTCCCAAAACCGCTCCAGGGCAGGATGGAGGTGAGATGATCCGCACACCGCTCTGTGACCTGCTTGGCATCAAGTACCCGATCATCCAGGGTGGTATGGCCTGGATAGCCACGGCCGAGCTGGCAGCCGCCGTCTCCGAAGCAGGGGGGCTGGGGGTCATTGGCGGGGGCGATTGCCCGCCTGAGTACGTGCGCCAGCAGGTTCGCCTGGCCAAGAGCCTGACGGACAAGCCCTTTGGCGTGAACATACCCCTCTTTTCCCCACATGTCGCACAGGTGATCGAGGTCTGCATCGAGGAAGGCGTGAAGGTTGTGTTCACCGGTGCCGGCAGCCCAGCCCAGTACGTGCCGCGCCTCAAGGAGGCGGGCATCGCCGTTATCCCGGTGGTGGCTTCGGTCGCCCTGGCAAAGCGGCTGGAGCGCTCTGGTGCTGACGCGCTCGTGGCCGAGGGGATGGAATCCGGCGGCCACGTCGGAGATGTGGGAACTCTCCCCCTTGTGCCCCAGGTGGTGGATGCTGTGCGCATCCCGGTGATTGCTGCCGGCGGCATTGCCGATGGGCGGGGCCTCGTGGCTGCCCTTGCTTTGGGGGCGCAGGGCATTCAGATGGGCACGCGTTTTGTGTGCACAACTGAGTGCATCGCCCACCCCAACTACAAGGAGCGGATCGTACGAGCGGGCGATCGGGCCACTGTTGTCACGGGCCACAGCCTTGGTCACCCAGTGCGTGCGCTGCGCAACCAGATGACGCGGGAGTTTGCGGAAATGGAAAAGCGCGGCTGCTCTGAAGAGGAGATCATCCGCTTTGGGACTGGCCGGCTCCGCCGTGCGGCCCTCGAGGGCGATGTGGAAACGGGCTCCGTCATGTGCGGCCAGTCGTGCGGGCTCATAAACGACATCGTGCCTTGCGCTGTCGTGATCGAGCGCATCATGCAAGAGGCGGAGGAGTGCCTGCAGCGGCTGGGCCAGTACGTCATATCGGAGCAGGCGCGTTGAGTGGCCTGGGCCCCATAGCCCTTATCTTCCCAGGCCAGGGCTGCCAGCACGTGGGCATGGGGGCGGATCTTGCTGCGGCCTTCCCGGAAGCGCGTGCCGCCTTTGCGGAAGCAGATGAGGCCCTTGGCGAGCCGCTCTCGCAGCTTATGTTCCATGGGCCAGAGGACGCGCTGGCGCGCACGGCAAACTCCCAGCCTGCTATCCTCGCCCACAGCGTTGCCCTCTGGCTCGCGCTGAAGAACCGGCTGCGCGTGCAGCCAGTGGCCGCTGCCGGGCACAGCCTCGGCGAGTACAGCGCGCTGGTGGCCGCCGGGGCCCTTGGCTACGCGGAGGCCCTGCGGCTTGTCCGCCTGCGGGCCCAGCTGATGGAGGCTGCCGCCCCTGGAACCGGCATGCTCGCCATCCTCGGCCTGGAGCTGGAGGCTGTACAGCAGCTGTGCGAGCATGCCGCACGGGATGGCGAATTGGCCGCAGTTGCCAACTACAATTGCCCCGGCCAGGTCGTCGTGGGCGGGCACATTGCGGCGCTGGAACGGCTTTGCGCTCTTGCAAGCGCTGCTGGCGCAAGGAAGGTGCTGCGCTTGCCCATTTCCGTGGCCTCTCACACTCCTCTCCTCGCTCCAGCAGCCGCCGCGCTTGCCGAGCGGCTCGCTTCCCTGCCGCTGGGGGAGGCCCGGTTCCCGGTGGTTGGCAACGCACTGCGCCGGCCACTGCGCGCGAGCGCCGAAATCCGCGAGGAGCTCGTGGCGCAACTCGTTCGGCCAGTCGATTGGCCCGCCTGTGTGGCCGGCCTTGCCGGCCTGGGCGCTGGGGAGTTTTGGGAGCTGGGCCCAAAGCCAGTGCTGAGTGGCCTTTGCCGGCGCATCCCTTCTTGCCCACCAGCCCGCGCCATCACCGCCGCGCAGGAGCTAGAGGAGCTCCTGCGGATGTTTTCTTGAGGAGTGTTGCTGTGAGCACTTCGCTGGAAGGCAGAGTTGCCCTTGTTACTGGGGCATCGCGCGGAATCGGCCGCGCCACAGCGCTCATGCTTGCCGCACGCGGGGCCGATGTCGCCGTCAACTACAAGTCCAATCGTGCCGCGGCCGAGGACGTGCAACGGCAGATCGAAGCACTCGGCAGGCGCTGCGTCCTTTTGCCCGCCGATGTGGCCGATTTCGCGCAGGCGACGGCACTTGTGCAGCAGGCGGTGGAGCAACTGGGGCGTCTGGACATACTGGTGAACAATGCCGGCCTCACGCGCGATAACCTCATCGTGCGGCTGCGCGAAGAGGATTGGGATATTGTCGTCGACACAATTCTCAAGGGTGCCTTCGCCTGCAGCCGCGCCGCAGTGCGGTATATGATGCGGGAGCGCTACGGCCGCATCATCAACATTGGCTCGGTCTCCGGGCTGGGTGGCAACGCCGGCCAGACGAATTACGCCGCGGCCAAGGCCGGCCTCATTGGCCTTACGAAGGCGCTTGCCAAGGAGGTCGGCTCACGCAACATCACCGTTAACCTCATCGCCCCCGGGTTCATCGAGACGGATCTCACCGCTTCCTTGCCGGAGACTATGGTGAGCGAGATCCTGCGGCTTACGCCGCTGGGGCGTTTGGGCAAGCCGGAGGACGTTGCCGCTGCGGTTTGTTACCTGGCCTCAGAGGAAGCAAGCTTCATCACCGGCCAGGTGCTCAGTGTTGACGGTGGGCTGCTCATGCAGTAGTATTTGCTGAGGGAGGCCGCCCTTGCCCTCGGCAGAAGATCGCATCGTCGTCCATCCTCGAGTGCTTGCCACTATAGCATCTCTTGCCGCCCTATCGGTTCCGGGTGTGGCAAGGCTCCGTTCCCGTCGGCTCGCCTTCCCGTTGCGGCTGCTGTGGCCAATGGCCGGCCGGGCGGTGCGGCTGCGGGTGGATGACCATGCGGTATTCGTCGACCTGCACCTGATCCTGAACGCTGGCTACAGCCTGCTTGAGGTGAGCCGGAAGGTGCAGGAGGCAGTGGCTCGCACAATCGAGGAGATGACTGATATGCGGGTGCTGCAGGTGAATGTGCACATCGAGGGCGTGCGCTCAGCAACTTATTCCTAGGCTCCACTCGAGGAGGCATGAAACCGCGGCGCAGGGCACGCGCATTGGCTCTGGAAGTGCTTTACGAAGGCCAGGTTGCCGGCCACCAGCCGCTTGCTGTCCTGAACCGGCGCCTTCAGGAGGAGGTGTATCCGCCTGAGGTGGCGGAATTCGCACGCCAGCTCGTGAGCGGCGTGGTCAAGCACCAGGAGGAGATCGACGGCCTCATCCAGCAGTTTGCGCCCGAATATCCGCTCGAGCAGGTCTCGCCTGTTGACATCTCTGCCCTGCGCATCGGCATATACGAGCTCTTACATGGGGATTCGAGCCCTAAAGTGGCCATCAACGAGGCGGTGGAGCTGGCCAAACGATATGGCAGCGAGGGTTCAAGCCGCTTTGTCAACGGCGTCCTTGGAGCCATCGTCCGCCAGAGCCCATTTGCGGCCTCGGAGGCTCTTGAGCCAGGGAGGATGAGGTGAACTTCTTCAACATCGGCGCCGGCGAGTTCTTTCTCATCCTGATCTTGGCCATGCTCATTTTCGGGCCGCAGCGGCTGCCAGAGCTTGCCCGCAAGGCGGGCAAGGCCGTGCGCGACCTGCGCAACTGGGTCAATAGCATCGACCCAGAGCTCCTGGAGGATTTCCGCGAGCTCACGCGCGATCTGGACACCGTCCGCTCGGAGATGGCCAACATTCGTGCCGACATGGCGGACATCCAGCGGGATCTGGCAGGGGCAGCGAGGGATCTTTCCACAAGCGTGAACGAGGCCGTCTCCTCAATAAACAGGCCGCAGGCGGGCTCAACTGGGGCCACTTTCAGCACACCGCCTGCCCTCTCAGCGAGCACCGTCGCCACAGCTGCTGTCACCAGCAGCGTCGCCGCCAGTGCGCCGGCGGGTGCCCCAAGCAGCGCAACTGCGCCCGCCTCAAGTGGCACTCCCTACGCAGGAGCTGCCGCAAGCCAAAGCTCGCCGGTGGCGGGTATAGCAGTGGGCGAGGAGCTACTGGGGCAGAAAATCCTGCTCGGGCCAGATGGCAAGCGCCAGTGGGATGAAATCCTTGGCCGCAAGACCTTCCCGCTGCCGAGGCGGGCAGCTGCCGCCCGGCCGCTGCTGAGCGTCGATGGTCACAGGGGCACCAGCCTGCGCCCTGCCCAGCTGGCTCGTCGCCTGCGCCTCCGGCCGCAGGCAGCGCGGCGCCTGGCCGTCGCCAGCCGCCATGTCCGGCGCCCGCTTCACAGGAGGCTGATGCGTGGCTGAGACAAGCAAGCAACTGGTTGCCACTAAGCCAAAGAAAGAATTGCCGCGGGAGGAAGCTGAGCTCGGGGCCGAGATGACCCTGATGGAGCACCTTCTTGAGCTGCGCGATCGGCTCATGAAGGCAGTGCTTGCGCTCGCCGTCGGGACGGTGGTGGGCTTCATCTTCGCCCGGCCCGTCTTCATGTTGCTCATCCGCCCGCTTGGCGAGAGAGCCGATATAATCGCCCTCTCCCCAACCGATTCCATCTTCATGTTCTTCAAGGTGGCCCTCATACTTGGCGTGATAATGGCCATGCCTGTGATCCTGTATCAGGTCGTGATGTTCATCCTGCCCGGCCTCTACCCGCACGAGCGACGTTACCTCTACTACCTCCTGCCGGGAGCCACTATCTCCTTCGGCCTCGGTGCTGTCTTTGCGGCGCTCATAGTGGTGCCCTTTTCTATCCGCTACCTCAGCGGCTTCATGGCCGATATCATTAGGCCCAACTACCAGGTCCAATCCTATATCGGCTTTGTCACCTCGCTCATGTTCTGGATCGGCGTCGTGTTTGAGATGCCGCTTGTCGTCTACTTCCTCAGCAAGCTGGGGATTATCAGCCACAAGCAGCTTGCGGGCGCGCGCCGCTACGCCATCGTCATCATTGCTGTGCTGGCTGCGGTGATCACGCCCACGCCAGACCCTGTGACAATGACGCTCGTCATGGCGCCGCTCATCATGCTCTATGAGGCCGGGGTTCAGCTCGCCCGGCTGGCCTAGTGCTCCAGGAAGTGCCTCCTGTGCCCCATCGTCGGAGGAACAAAGCATGGCCTCAACACCAAGAAAGGTGATCATCCTCGGCGCTGCCGGCCGGGATTTCCACGTCTTCAATGTGGCCTTTCGCGAAGATCCCACGGTGCGCGTCGTCGCCTTCACGGCGACGCAGATCCCCAACATCAGCAACCGCCGCCTTCCGCCCGAGCTGGCTGGGCCGCTCTACCCGGAGGGGATACCCATCTACCCCGAGGAGCAGCTTGAGGAGATAATCAAGCGCACCGAGGCGGATGAGGCCATCTTCGCCTACAGCGATGTCTCCCATGAGCACGTCATGCATGTGGCCAGCCGCTGCCTAGCCGCCGGGATCGATTTCCGGCTCATGGGCATGAAGAGCACCGCGTTGCGGGCGCGCAAGCCTGTGGTTTCCGTCTGCGCCGCGCGTACCGGCTCCGGCAAGAGCCAGACGACAAGGCGAGTCTGCGATATCCTCACGGCCTGGGGAAGGCGGCTTGTGGTTGTGCGGCACCCCATGCCGTACGGTGATCTTTCCCGGCAGCGCGTGCAGCGCTTTGCCAGCCTGAATGACCTCGATGAGTACGAGTGCACAATCGAGGAGCGCGAGGAGTACGAGCCGCACATCGAGCGCGGGCACACGGTCTACGCCGGCGTCGACTACGTGGCCATCCTGGAGCAGGCTCAGGCCGAGGCGGATATCATCGTCTGGGATGGCGGGAACAACGACCTGCCGTTCTTCTGGCCAGACCTGCATATCGTGGTCGTGGATCCTTTGCGGCCGGGACACGAGCTGCGCTTCCACCCCGGGGAGGCAAACCTGCGCATGGCCGACTGCGTCGTCATAAACAAGGTCGATTCGGCGACGCGCGACGATATCGACCAGGTGCGCGAGAACATCGTTTCCGTCAACCCGCGCGCAACCATCATCGAAGCCGCCTCTCCAATCGCCGTCGATAACCCGGCTGCCATCCGCGGCAAGCGCGTGCTCGTCGTGGAAGATGGCCCCACGATCACTCATGGCGGCATGTCGTTCGGCGCTGGCGTCGTCGCTGCCCGTCGCTTCGGCGCTGCCGAGATCATCGATCCAAGGCCATATGCTGTCGGCTCCATTGCCGAGACCTTCCGTCGCTACCCGAACCTCAACCGCAGCTTGCCAGCCATGGGCTACGGGCCAGAGCAGATCCGGGAGCTGCAGGCGACGATCGAGCGCATCCCATGTGACCTCATCATCGTGGCGACGCCAATAGACCTTGCGCGCGTCCTGCAGGTGGATAGGCCTATCCAGCGCGTGCGCTATGAGCTGCAGGAGATAGGTCAGCCCACGCTTGCGGACGTTCTGGGGCCTCTGGCGCGAATCCGCCCTCGCCGCGAGAAAGATCCAGCGCTGGAGTGAGCCAGCTAGGAGGTGCCGCCATGGCTAGCAATGAGCACAGCCCCCTCGTGGACCTTGCCAGGCGCACGATCGAGCATTACGTGCGCACAGGCAGGGTGCTCGCGCCGCCAGAAGAGCTCCCACCTGAGATGCAAGGCCGAGCTGGGGTGTTCGTCTCCATCCACAAGAAAGATGGCAGCCTCCGCGGCTGCATCGGCACCTTTGAGCCTACGCAGAGCAACATCGCCCTGGAAATCATCCAGAACGCCATCAGCGCCGCCACTCGAGACCCTCGTTTTCCGCCGATCACGGAAGACGAGCTGGATGACCTGCAGATCTCAGTCGACGTGCTCTCCAAGCCCGAGAGGGTCAACTCTCTGGAGGAGCTTGACCCGAAGAAATATGGTGTGATTGTCCAGAGTGGCTGGCGGCGAGGGTTGCTCCTGCCGGATCTGGAAGGCGTGGATACAGTCGAGCAGCAGGTGGCGATCGCCATGCGCAAGGCCGGGATCGCTCCTGGAGAGCCGGTACAACTCTACCGCTTCACCGTGAAGCGCTACCACTAGCCCGCAGCAAGCGCTCTGAGAGCAGCCCTAAGTAGGGCAGGTTGCGGAATCGCTCGCGAAAATCCAGCCCGTAGCCGATCAGGAAGCCCTCTTCCAGCGTGAAGCCGCGGTAAGCAATCGGCAGCTCCACAAGCCGCCGGCGGGGGATGTCCACCAGCGCACAGATGCGCAGGCTTGCTGGCTGGCGGGAGGCAAGCGTCCGCAGGATGAAATGCAGCGTTAGCCCCGTGTCGATGATGTCCTCCACGAAGAGGACATGCCGCCCTGTGATGCTGAGCTCCAGGTCCTTGAGGATCCGCACTACGCCCTGAGTCTTCGTCGTGGGGCCGTAACGGGAAATGGCCAGGAAATCGACCTCAAGAGGGATCGGCGTGGCCCGCACCAGATCCGCCATGAAGATGAAAGTGCCCTTCAGAATGCCAATGAAGATGGGGTTCAGCCCTTCGTAATCCCGCGCGAGCTCTGCGCCGAGCTCCTGAACGCGCGCAGCTATCTGCTCCGGGGTGAGGACAACCCGATCGACAACCCCTTCGCCCAGCTGTTCGGCACCCCTATGGCTCAGCATCGGCCGGGTCGAAGCCATACTTGGCCAGGAGCTCCTGATAATCCCGCCGGTAGAGGAGCTTGATGCGCACCTGCGGGTACAGCTCGCGCAGCCGCCGCAGCTTACGGTGCTTGCGGCCGATAAGCGATTGCTTCATCGTCGTGAGCTCCACGTACAGATCCTGCTCTGGGAGGTAGAAATCCGGGGTGAAAGCCTCGAGCACCTGCCCATCTGGCCCCCAGCGCAAGGGGAAGGAGTGCGGCTCATATTGCCAGGCGATGCCGTAGTAATCGAGCAGCCGGGCAAATTCCTCCTCGCTCCTGTTGGCAAAGGCGATCTCCCCCCGCTTCGTCAGTAGCTCTTCTGCCGCCAAGCCCTATCTCCCCTGAACAAGGCAAAGAACTGCCCAAGATCTTAGCGTGGCACGGCCGCGGGCGCCAACAGCCACCGGCGAAACGACCGCCCAGCAAGCTGGCTTCACCTTTCCATGGCAGCAAAAGCCTCCTCCAGCGCGCCGAAAACCGGCACACCCCACTCTGCCATCAGCCCAGAAGGCGCCGCTGGCTCCCCCGTGACGACGCAAGCCTCAACCCCTTCCCCAATCAGGTACCGCAGCAGCGGCAGCACGGCAGGCAGCACCTGTGAGCCCCCCGGAATGTAGCTGAAGTCGAGGACAAAGCGCCTGAAACCAGCTGCCCGAAAATCCAGGATCGCATCCCGCAGGCGCTGCATGGCGGCAGCCCTTTCCAGCGCTACCACAACCAGGACAACTATGCCGCCGTGCAGGCGCGCAAAGGATATGCGGGGCTGGCCAAGGCTTTCCATGAGCTTGGCAAGCTCCTGCCTTGTCGCCGGCACCTCCAGGACGGCGTCGAAGCCGGAACCCAATAGCTCTGCCCGCTCCCGCGCACTCGCGCCTCGGCCAAGCAGCCCTACGAGGTACACCTCCCGCACGGCCTCCTGCGCGCGCAGCCGAGCCACCACAACCTCAGCTTGCGGCGCCGACGCCCAAAGCAGGACGGCACGTGGCCTGTGCTCAGCCACAGCCGCCCAGGCTTCCAGATCGTTGTGCACGAGGATAACCTGCCCGTAGCGCATGAGGTACCGCAGGAGCAGCCGCACTTCCAGCGTCTCTGGCGCAAGCACAACGAAGCAAGGCGCCTCAGCTCGCGCCGCCTCCGCCCCGGCCACGGCTTCGGCCGACAAGGCCCGCTCGCGCGCGAGGGCCTTCTCCACCCTCTCCAGCAGCAAGTGCGGCGCAAATGGCTTGACGACGTAATCAGCAGCGCCGCAGGCGATGAGCGATTGCACCCGGCTTGCCGCGCTCACGGCAGTGAGCACAATCACGGGGATGTCCCTTGTCTCGGGCAGGCTCTTTAGCCGCCGCAAAGTCTCGTACCCATCCAGCGTGGGCATCATGACATCCAGGAGGATGACGTCCGGCTGCTTCTGCCAAGCCTGGCGCAGCCCATCGAGCCCATCCACGGCCTGCAACACCTCGTGGTTGGCTTGCGCCAGGAGGAAGCGCAACATCTCCCTCAAATCTGGGTCGTCGTCAATGACCAGGATCTTTGCCATCTGTTGCCACTAGCTAAGCGGGATTGCTGCCCTTGCTTCCCAGGGCCAGCTTGCGGCGATAGTAAAGGGGATCCGCCATCGCTGTCAAGAGTGTGCGGCCAGGGCTCCTCAAGGCTCCTAGCAAGCCTGCGTCTCAGGCCTGGCTGCATACCAGGCCCTGCCGCCCCTCCGGCTGCGCTCCTTTGCCGATATTGCCTGCCACCGGTGTGCAGCTGGGCCAAGCTGCAATGCAACACAGGCCCGTGCTTCCAGGCCACAAAGAGAACGAATGCGTACATAAGCTCGCCTGAAGTGATCGGGAATGAGCGCGATTTGATTTGACTTTGTTCGCAGGCCGTGCTACATTCGGTTTGTACATGCATGGATGCAGGTGAGGGAGGTGGCGCGCAACCTGTTGAAGGGAGAGCGTCAGGAGCAACTTCTGGCCACTCTGCGTCGGCGTGGGTATGCCTCGGTTGCCGCCCTGGCCGCCGAGCTGAGGGTGAGCGAGGTCACCATCCGGCGGGATCTGGCTGAGCTCGAGGCCGCAGGCAAGCTCGAGCGCGTCCATGGTGGTGCTCGCTTCCCCCAGCCAAGGGAACCAGAGCCGCCAGTGGTCCAGCGCATGGCGCTGCAGGCGGACGAAAAGCGCGCCATTGCGGATCTTGCCCTCTCGCTCGTCAAGGATGGCGATGTCATTGCCATTGAATCCGGTTCGACGACGATCGAGTTCGCCAGGGCGCTTGCCTCGCGTGCCTGGCGCTCTCTCACCGTGGTTACCAACAGCTTCCCCGTCGTGAACGAGCTCATCGCCCTGCCCAACCTCCGGCTTGTCTTCATCGGTGGCATCGCCTACTACGAGGAGATGGGCACATTTGGCAGCCCGGCGGAGAGCATGCTGCAGTTCATGAAGGTCGACAAGGCATTTGTCACCTGCCGGGGGATCGAGGCCAATGTCGGCCTGACGAACGATCCGGCGGCCGAGCACTCGTTTGGCTTCGAGCGCGCTCTCGTGCGTGCCGCCCGGCGGGTTATCGTCCTTGCCGATCACACCAAGCTTGGCCGCGTATACCTCCTGCAATCCGTCCCCATAGAGGAGATCGACACCCTCGTGACCACCGATCTGGCCACCTCTGAGGATCTGGAGCCCTTCCGGGCGAAGGGCGTGGAGGTGCTCGTGGCCCCGGTGCAGGGGGTCCTTGCCCTAGAAGCTGGCAGCACAGCATCAATGCAGCCAAGGAGCGAAATGCCATGGCGGTAGCGTTATCCTCTCGAGAGCGCTTGCTTTGCGCCCTCGACCGGCAGGAAGTAGACAGGGTCCCTTGTGCTTTCATGAGCTTCACGGCCATGCGCGGCCGCGTTCAGGATGCCTACGAGCTTTGCCTGCGCGAACGGGAAATGGGGCTGGATAGCATGCTCTTCATCCCCACAAGCTGGCGAAACTCCCGGCCCAACCACCCCGACCTGCGCGGGCTGCCCATTCGCTTCCCCGAAGACGTGCGCATTGACCTCTGGCGCGAGGAGCTTCCGGGGGAGAGCTTCCCGATCCTGCACAAGGAATACCACACCCCCGCCGGGACGCTCACGACCCTTGTGCGCAAGACAGCGGATTGGCCGCATGGCGATACCGTGCCCTTCGTCGATGACTACCAGATCCCGCGGGCAGTCAAGCACCTGGTGGAAGGCCCCCAGGATCTCGCCCCGCTGCGCCACCTCCTGCAGCCACCGCGGCCGCAGGAGATCGAGCACTTCCGTGCCGAGGCCAAGTTCGCCCACGCCTTCGCGCGGGAGCACGGGCTTCTCCTTGCTGGAGGCTGGGGCGTGGCGGCAGATATGGTGGGCTGGCTCTGCGGGCTGCAGAACATGATGCTCCTCGCCGTGGACGAGCCGCAGTTCCTCGAGGAGTTGCTTGCCACCATCGCCCAGTGGAACGAGGCGCGCATGCGCGTCATCCTGGAGGCGGGGGTCGACCTTTTCATCCGCCGCGGCTGGTACGAAAGCAGCGATTTCTGGTCCCCGGCGCTCTACCGGCGCTTTCTCCTGCCACAGCTCAAGCGGGAGGTGGCGCTTGCGCACGAGTACGGCGCACGCTTTGGCTACATCATGACGACAGGGCTTCTGCCCATGATGGATGCCATTCTGGAAGCAGGCGTGGACGTGCTCCTGGGCGTGGATCCGCTGCAGCACGGTGAGCGGCCGCTGGAAACGATCCGCAAGGCCTTGGGCGGCCGCGTCTGCCTCTGGGGCGGCGTGAACGCCGCCATCACCGTTGAATCGGGCACGGAAAAGGACGTGGAGCGCGCAGTGGCGGAGGCGCTTTCGACGATGCATGGCGTGCGCGGCTTCATCCTCTCGCCGGTGGACAACGTAACGGATATCAGCCGCCGTACGTGGCGCAACGTCGATACCCTTATCCGCGCCTGGCAATCTTTGGCGCAGGGGTAGTCCATGGCCGAGCGGCCTTTCGACGTCATCACCATTGGGGATACCTGCGTCGACCTCCTCGTCGACCTGGGGGCAGTTCTGCCGCAGTTCGGGCAGGTAGAGCAGTGGGTTGAGGATTACCATCTGGAGATGGGCGGTTCCACCTGCATTTTCGCCTGCCAAGCGGCGCGGCTGGGGTTGCGCACTGCTGTGCTTGGCAAGGTGGGGGCCGACACCTACGGAGAGCTCATCCTGCGCCAGTTGCGCCAGTGCGGTGTGCAGACGCGCTTCATCCAGGTGGACCCAGGCCTCAAGACGGGGCTTGGCGTGGCCCTTTGCCGCCCCGACGGGGATCGGGCCATCCTCACCTACGGCGGCAGCATCAACGCTGTGACCCCATCAGACGTTACGGATGAATTTCTGGCAAGCGGGCGGCACTTCCACTACGGCAGTTTTTACCTGCAGACGAGGCTGCTTCCCCATGCGCCGAGCATTGTGCGGCGGGCCAAGGAGCTCGGGCTGAGCCTCTCGCTCGACACCAACTGGGATCCCTCCGGCCACTGGGATGGCGTGCTCCCCGAAGTGTTGCGGCAGGTAGACCTATTCCTGCCCAACGAGAACGAAGCGCTGGCGATCACTGGTGCGCAATCCGTGGAAGAAGCGCTGAGGCGGCTGCTATCCCTTGTGCCCAATGTGGCGATCAAGCTCGGGCCACGCGGCGCCCTGGTGGGCAGCGCCGCAGGGACCTGGCACGTGCCCGTCGAGCCGGTGCCCTACATTGCCGACACAGTTGGTGCGGGGGACAACTTCGATGCTGGTTTCGTGGCCGGATGGCTTGCGGGGTTGCCGCTGCCCGAATGCGCCGCAGTCGGCAACGCCTGCGGCCGGGCAAGCATCCTGGCACGTGGTGGCGTGGCCGGCCAATTGCGCCTGGAAGAGATCCCGCAGCTTTCGGGAGCGCTGCGCTCTAGCACTGGCAAGCTCTAGAGGAGGGTTGAAAGATGGCAGAACGCCGCAACATCGTGCTCATCGGCGCGGGCAGCGCCATGTTCACTCAGGGGCTTGTGGCCGACCTCATCCTCTCTGGCAGGCCGTGGAACCTGCGCCTTGTGGACATCGATCCGCAGGCGCTGCAAGTGGCAGAAGGCCTCTCGCGGCGCATGATCGCGGCACGCAGCGCCGATATAACCGTGCAGGCCTCCCTCGATCGGCGGGACCTCCTGCCCGGTGCAGATGTGGTGGTGACGACGATCGGTGTTGGTGGCCGGCGTGCCTGGGAAGCCGACGTCTTCATCCCGCGCAAGTACGGTGTTTACCAGCCAGTGGGCGACACGGTCATGGCCGGCGGGATCTCGCGCGCCATGCGGATGATCCCGGCAATGGTTGAGATTGCGCAGGATGTGCTGCGCCTTTGCCCGCAAGCCCTGTTCTTCAACTACGCCAACCCGATGACGGTCAACTGCTGGGCGGTGCGCAAGGCCACAGGCGCCAATGTGGTAGGCCTGTGCATCGGCACGGTGCACGTGGTGCACGAGCTTGCTGCCTTCGCAGGTGTGCCAGCAAGCGAGGTGACAGCCCTTGCTGCTGGCGTCAACCACTTCACCTGGATCTACGACCTGCGCTGGCGTGGGCAGGATCTGTGGCCTCGAGTGCGGGAGCTGCTCGCGCACGAGCGAGCTGGCACAAGCGCTCCCCCCGAGGAAATCGCACCGGGCGGGGATTCGACGCTTGTCCACGGGCGGCGGCCGCGTGCCGCGGACAACCCCTTCTCGTGGTCGCTCTTTGAGGCCTACGGCGCCTACCCGGCGGTGAACGACCGGCATGTCGTCGAGTTCTTCCCGGAGCAGTTCCCCAACGGGCGCTACTACGGCAAAACGCTCGGCGTGGACGTCATGAGTTTCGAGGGCATCATCCGCTACGGCGATGAGATCTACGAGAGGATGCGCGCCCAGGCCATGGGTGAGGTCCCCCTTGATGAAAGCGTTTTCGAGCGCGCTGCGGGGGAGCACTCCCAGCTTGTGGAGATACTCGGGTGCATCTGGGCTGATGAGCGGCGCATATACTACGCAAACCTCCCCAACCGCGGCGCCATCCCCAACCTGCCGGCGGAGGCAGTGCTGGAGATGACCTGCGTGAGCACCGGCCGTGGCCTCCGGGCCGTTCAGGACCCCGAATTCCCGGACCTCCTGGCTGCGCCGTTGCAGCGGAAGATCGCCGCGCACGCGCTCACGGTGGAAGCAGCGCTCACTGGCAGCCGCAAGCTCTTTGTGGAGGCGCTCCTTGCCGATGGCTGCATAAGCGACCGTGCAGCAGCCGGAAGGCTGGCCGACGAGCTGCTTGCAGCTCACAAGCAGCACCTGCCGCAGTTTGCGTGACCTTCAGCCAATAGGGCCATAGGCTGTGGCCGCCTCGCAAGGGAGGCGGATATCAGCAAGCATTGAAGGAGGTGTTGGCATGAACAGGGCTAAAGCACTCAATCGGCGGTCGTTCCTCAAAGGCCTGGCGCTCGTCCTCGGGGTGGGCGCCGCGGGCGGCTGTGCGCAGGCAACGTCTGGCGCCCCTTCGCCCGCGCCAGCCGGCGCCACGCCAGGAGGCTTCCAGGGCACCATCGAGTTCTGGGATTGGGCTTATGACCCGCGCGTCGCCTTCATGGAGGAGCTTGTCGCCGAGTGGGAAAAAGCCCATCCTGGAGTCACTTTGAAGTACAACCCGCTAGACTGGACCGAAATCGAGACGAAAATCCTCACTGTCGCCACGGCGGGCACCGGCCCCGCGTTCTCCAACATCCACTTTTTCTGGCGCTATGACCTCCAGAGGGCTGGTGTGCTCACTCCGTACCCCGAGGACATATTCGAGTGGGATGACCTCATCAGCACCCCATTCAACCGGGATCCGGAGACAGGCCATATCTACACCTGCGACTTCTGTTACTAAGCAGATGCCGTCTACTACAACCGCGAGCTGCTGGAGGCCGAGGGGATAAAGGAGACGGAGATCCCCCGCAAGTGGGACGACTTCATAAAGATGGCCCAGCAGCTCACCAAGCGGGATGCAAGCGGCAAGATCACCCAGGCGGGCCTCTCGCTCAACGATTACTGGGCGCGCGAGTGGCTCTGGATGGATCTCGTCTACCAGCAAGGTGGCTGGCTGTACAACCCCTCCGGCACCGAAGCCATCTGGGATAGCGAGGAGGGCGTGCGCGCGCTCCAGTTCATCAAGGACATCTACGACACCTGGAAAGTGGATGACCCGGAATTCCTGAACTAGGGCGATGCCTTCGGTAACGGCAAAGCTGCCTTTTACATCAACCAGGGCTACACCGCCCCAGGGATCGATTCGAGTTTCCCGCAAATGGCGGGCAAGTGGGCCACAGCCGTCGAGCCAACTTTCACGGGTAAACCGCTGCCGTCCTGGGGGCTGCAGGTGCCAGAAGAAGGCTTCTGCGTCTTCAACAAGTTCCCGGTGGAGGTGCAAAAGCTCGCTTTCGACTACATCAAGTTCATGATCGGCTCAGACGAGCGGCGCATTCGCTGGGCCCTCGTCATGCAAGGCCCGCCAGATGCAAAGCACCTGCTCACGCACCCGGACATCACCGGCAACAACGTCATCGCCACGCAGGCAGAGACGCTCCCGTACCGAGTGAACTATGGCGAGCGTCCACTGGAGGCCGAGAAGCTCTGGCGCGCCATGTTCGATAAGGTGATACTTGAGGGCGAAGAGCCAAAGGTGGCCCTTGCAGAGGCGACCCAGCAAATGAATGCCGCCTTCAAGGAATCCGGCAAGAAGCGCTACATCGTTGAGCGCAATTACCGGCCGCCATCCGCCTAGCTTTTGCGCGCTGCGCATGTGGCCCCTTTCCCCGCAGGGCGCGAGGGAAGGGGCCACAGCCCAGCCGGCAGCCAAAGCGAGAACGAGAGGTGATCGGGGAAGGATGGAAGTTGTGGCCACATCACAGGCAGGAAAGCGAGCAAGCACTGTGAGAGCGTGGCTTGGCACCCAGAGAGCTCAGAGGCAGCTCTTCATACTCAGCGTCCTCGTGCCCGTCTTTGCCTGTTTGCTCATCTTCTGGGTGTACCCCGTAATCCGGGGCTTCTGGGGCAGCTTCACGGAATGGCGCGCCTTCAACCCCAATGCGCCGTTCGTGGGCATGCGGCAGTACACGCGCGCCTTCCGGGACCCCATATTCCTCATCTCGCTCAAGAACACGTTCTACTACGCCGCACTCACCATCCCGCTCAATACCGCCCTGGCCCTTCTGCTTGCCCTGGCGATTGACGCCAGCGGGGGCACGAGGGTCTTTTTCCGCACAGTCTACTTCTTGCCCGTCGTCACCTCGACGATAGCCACGGCCCTTGTCTGGAAGTGGCTTTACCAGCCTTCCCTCGGGCTTTTCAACCAGTTGCTCACTCTCCTCGGCCTGCCCACGCAGAGGTGGCTGCTCTCGCCCAAGCTGGCCCTGCCAAGCATCGCCATCTACTCCATCTGGAAAAACGTCGGCTTCACGATGGTCGTCTTCATGGCCGGGCTCACGACCATCCCGACCGTCTATTACGATGCCGCCAAGGTCGATGGAGCGGGGCGGTGGGCGACCTTCTTTCGCATCACTGTGCCGCTCCTGCAGCCGACCTTCGTCTTTGTGCTCGTCACCGGGGTGATCAGCGCGCTTCAGGTCTTTGGCCCCATTTACGTCATGAGCGCGGCAGCGGGAGATGCTCTGCCAGGAGGGCCTAACAACGCGACCATGGTCCTTGCCGTATACCAATGGCTCATGGCCTTCCGGGAGCTCGAGCTGGGCTATGGCTCGGCAATGGGCCTCATTCTCTTCCTCATTATCCTCGCGCTCACCATCATACAGCTGCGCCTCATGCGCACGCGCTGGGAGTACTGAGCTATGATCGCTACCGCCCGTGCGGTCGCCCGCAGGCCGCCAAGAGCCCTGGGCAAACGGCTTGAGGTCTGGCTGTTGCGCCTGGCCCTGGCCCTCGGCGCCATCGCCATGATCGGGCCCTTCTACTGGATGATCGTGACTTCCTTCAAGCCAAGGGAGGAGGTCCTTGTCTTCCCCCCGACGTGGTGGCCTCACAACCCCACCCTTGAGCCCTGGCTGGAGCTCACGCGGTTGCGCGGCGGCGGCTTCGTCGTTTTCTTCCGCAACAGCATTCTTGTGACGGCCTCCACCACTTTCCTAGTGCTTCTCACCAGTGCCCTGGCGGGCTACGTCTTTGCCAAGTACGAGTTCAGAGGTCGCGAGCTCCTGTTTGTGCTGGTACTCAGCATGCTCATGGTGCCCTTCAACGTCTCCATTATCCCACTCTATGCCCTGATGGTCTCCTTCAAGTGGACCAACTCCTACTGGGCGCTCATCATCCCTGGTGCCGTCAGCCCCTTTGGCATCTTCCTCCTGCGCCAGTACATGCACTCCATCCCCAACGACCTCATCGACGCAGCACGCATAGATGGCGCATCCGAGTTCGGCATATTCTTCCGCGTTGCCTTGCCCCTCTCCACGGCAGCGCTCAGCGCGCTCGGGATCTTCACCTTCATGTGGGTGTGGGATGACTTCCTGTGGCCACTGGTCGTGATAGATGAGCCGCGCCTCTACACGCTCCCGCTTGGCCTCAACCAGTTGCGCGGCCGCTTTGGCTCCGACGTAGCCGCGATGACAGCCGGGGCGACGGCAGCAGTTCTGCCCGTCCTCGTCGTTTACCTGGCAGCACAGCGCCGCTTCGTGGAAGGGATCGCCCTCACAGGGCTCAAGGGCTAGGCCATCCCGGTGCCCAAGCCGAGATCGCACATGAGGAGTTAGGGGCAGCATGGACGCTCGCAGCCGGATCGAAGCCGTACTGCACCGCCAGCGTGTAGATCGAGTGCCCTTCGTCGTCTACGACAACCTCTTCCCGCGCGGACAGTTCGAGCGGGAACTGCGAAACAGGGGCATGGGCCTGTGCGCCCGCTGCTCCACCGTGTACGCGCGCATGCCCAACGTCAGCGTGGAGACAAGGCATGAGGGCGAGACAACCCTCACCATCTATCACACACCTGTAGGGGACGTCTCCACGAGGTCCAGAACGCACACGGGCAGGGTGAGCGACAACATGGCCATCGAGGTGGAGGGCATGATCAAGAGCGAGCGGGATTACGAGCCCGTCATCTTCATGCTGGAAGACACCGTCTTCGAGGCCGACTGGTCGCTTTACACCGACCTCGCGCGGGATCTGGGCGGGGATGGCATCGTGCGGGATGCGGCGATTGACCCCTTCTTCGAGAGCCCTCCCTATGGGGCCACCCGGAGGTTCTTCGGCGACCTGTATGGGCTCGACCGCTGGGCCTACGCTCAGCGCGACCACCCCGATCACTTCGCGCGGCTGCTCGAGGCAGTGGAGCGGCGAGAAGAGCGCCGCCTGAAGCTCGTGGCTCAATCCCCGGCTGAGTTTGTTGCCTTTGGCTGGCTCGGTGGCCTCTGGAGTGCCAGCGCCTTCGAGCAGTACGAGCTTCCCTTCTACCAGAAGTGGGTGCCGTACCTCCAGGCTCATGGCAAGGTCTGTGCCCTCCACGCGGATGCCACAAACCTCAAAGCCTATGCCTCCCTCATTGCGCGTACCGGCGTGGACGTCGTTGAGGCCTTCACGCCGCCTCCCGTCGGGGATCTGAGCTTGAAAGAAGCGCGCCGGGCCTGGGGCGAGCGCGTTATCATCTGGGTTAACATCCCTGAGACGGTCTTCTACTTCGGCCCCGAAGCAACGAGGGATTACGCCCGCCAGCTCCTTGAGGAAGCTGCCACGAAGGAGGGGCTGGTGATCGGCTTCACGGAGATGGGCATCTGGGGCGCAACGGATGAGAGCACTTACGCGGCCTTCAGGGCAGGCATCTTGGCATTGGCCGAAGCACTTGAGGATTACGGCCACTGCCCCTAAACGGCTGTCCGCCGCAATTGTCGCTAAGGGACTTTTTCATGCAGCTTGAGCAAGGAACGATCAATGTCCTGTCCTCAGCAGAGGTGAGTGCCCTGCATGGGGCAGCCCAGCGCATCCTGCAGGAGGTTGGCCTCTGCGTCGAGCACGAGGCCATCCTCGAGCGGCTTGCCGCGCATGGCGCCATTGTAGATTGGGCCAGGCAAAGGGCGCTCTTCCCCGCGCCCCTTGTTGAGCGCTTCCTTGCGGATTCGGAGCGCAGCGCCCCCGCCACCGGCGTGGAGGTGACAGCCTCGGCCGGCATCTACTACAGCCTCTACCACGACCCGGAGAGTGGCAAGCTCCTGCCCTGGACGCAGGAGCGGCTGGCGAGCTACGCAATGCTGGCCAAGCGGCTTGAGCACATTGGGGCCGCAAGCATGCTTGGCTGCCCCCTGGCGGACCCGCCGCAGCTTGCGCCCCTCTACGAGCGCCTCTACTGCTGGCGCTACGGCATCCAGGAGGCCGGGAGCATTCACCTCGACGAGCTCTGCCCCTTTATCCTCGAACTCTACGAAATGCGCGCCAGCTGGTTGGGCCGGCCTCTCAAGGAGATCTTTCGCGGCTCAGCATACCTCATCCCACCGCTCAAGCTCGGCCGGCACGAGGCCTATCAGTTCCACTACTTCGCCGAGCGCGGGCTGCCCGTCTCCCTGGGGGATCAATACGCCACCGGCGCCACCGCGCCCGTCACTATGGCAGGAGCGCTTGCGCTCAGCCTGGCCGAGCAGCTGGCCGTGGGGATCCTGCAGCGCGCGTTCCACGGCGGCCGGCGCTTTGCCCTCCATTGCTCCATCTCGCCGCTCGATATGAGAACGATGTTCTACCCCTACGGTCGGCCGGAAATGGCCCTGGCAAACCTCGCCATGGCCCAGATGGCGCGCCATTACGGGCTCCCATTTTACGGGCACGCAGGGCTCACCGATGCCAAGCTCCCCTCTGCTGAGGCCGGCTACCAGAAAGCCCTCACCGCCCTTCCCACGCTGCTTGCAAGCGGCCGCCTGCACATGGATGCAGGGCTCCTGGCTGTGGACGAAATCTGCTCTCCCCTGCAGCTCATCATCGACAACGAGTTCCTCGGCGCGCTCAAGCACCTGTGCCAGAGCTTCCCGACAGACAAGGAAGCCCTGGCCCTGGAGCTCATCGCGAGCATTGGCCCAGGCGGGAACTTCATCGCCACGGAGCACACGGCACGGCACTTCCGGCAAGAGCACTGGGAACCGCAGATCTGGTCCAGAGAGCCGCTGCAGATATGGCTGGGCAGCGGCCAACCACTGGATGTGGATCGGGCCCGGGAGATCTACCAAGGGCTCCTGCCGGGGCTTGTGGCAGCACCTGAGCTCAGCCCCGAGCAGGAGCGGGAAATCCAGGGACTTATCCGGCGCGCGCAGGCCTCGCTTGCGCTCTAGATGCCGAGCTCGTCGCGCAAGTACTGCCGGCTGATCGCCGCGCTCTTGTAGCCGCACACGCGCGGCGCGTCCAGCTCCACGCAAAGGTAGCCCTCGAAACCGGCGCGGCGCAGAATGCGGGCAATGGCGGGGAAGTTGATCACGCCCCGGCCCAGCTCCCGAAAGTGGGACCACCAGGGCTGCTGCGGGTCAATGGGGAGGGCGATGTCCTTCATGTGCACATAACGAACGCGCGCCGCGTAGCGCTCAAATGTCTCCACCGGGTCCATGCCGCCCAGGACCGTGTGCGCGGTATCGAGCGTCAGGCCAAGCACGTCGGCTGGGATCTGCTTCATCATGTACTCAAGCTCAGGGGCGCGCTCCACGTTGGTGGCGTAATGCGGGTGCAGACAAACGGTGATGCCGTAGCGCTGGCCAAGCTCCGCGATCTCGCGCACCTGCCGGGCCGTCTCAGCCAGAAGCTCCGGCGACGGGCCACCTTCCGGCCGCCGGCCAGCTTGCAGGTTCATGACCTTCGGCCCGCGCCCCTGCAGGAAGCGCAGGTAACGCTCGGCGTTCGCCCGGTCTTTGGCGAAATCGCCCGAGAGATGGTGGTAGGCGCACACGAGCTTGACGCCGTAGCGGGCGAGGAGCTCATCGAACTCCGCCGGGTTGTCCTCAAAGAGGGCCACGATGGAGCTTATGTTCTCCACAGCGTCGTAGCCTATGTCGGAAACCTCTTTCAGGCCCTGCTCGAATTGTTCCTTGGCGTTTATGCCCCAGGTCCAGACGTTGATCGCTGCCTTCATGACATGTGCTCCTTGCGGTGTAGCAAACCTCTCCCCTGGCCCTTCCCCTGGCAGGGGAAGGGAGTCGGGGCGTTAGGTCCAGCCGAAAATGCGCTCCGCGTTGCGGTGCAGGATGTTATGGCGGTCCTCGTCGCTTATGTGGGCGCACAGGACGCAGCCAATGGCGTACTGCGGGTCGAACCAGGGCAGGTCCTCCCCGTACAGCACCTTGTGCGAGCCCACCTCCCGCACCATCCGCTCGATGATGCCATTTGCATGGTAGGCGGCAGTGAGCTCAAGGTAGATGTTGTCGTACTTGCGCGCCATCTCCAGCGCAAGATCCCACTGGCCGTAGCCGGAGTGCCCCATGAGGAGCTTGGCGCGAGGGTACTTCTCCGCCACCTCGGCCCAAAGCGCCGGCCCGTCGTACGGGCTGCCGCCCCAGGTGTGCATAAGCACCGGCAAGCCCC
Source organism: Anaerolineae bacterium (assembly GCA_028275325.1). Classification (GTDB taxonomy): domain Bacteria; phylum Chloroflexota; class Anaerolineae; order DRVO01; family DRVO01; genus JAPWUW01. The sequence goes on from JAPWUW010000001.1 coordinate 37,221, forward strand.
GCTCGTTGGCGTACTGCAGGGCCGGGGCGTAGTTGGGCCCCGTTATGGGGTAGCGGTGGTAGTCGGAGAGGAACTTGAAGCCCAAAAATCCCTCGGCCTGCTCGAAGGCGCGCAGCTGCGCCTCGATCTTCTGCGGGAAGTTGGGGTTGACGGCCCAGTAGCCGAAGAGCCGGCCCGGGTAGCGGGCGATGGCTTCCGCCATCACGGCATGGCCGCGCTCCGGATCCACCAGCGCAGCATGGGCGGCGCAGACAGCGCGCACGACGCCAGCCCGATCCATCATCTTGATCATGCTCTCGGCCTCGCCACGCCCGGGGAAGTAGATGCCCTGGTATGGCCCATAGTGAGCGTGCGAGTTGACGACCGGGCAGCCTTCCGCCTTGCCCTTCTCCACGTATTCCTGCCAAAGCCGCGAAGGGTTCCTCATGGCTTTGCCTCCTCGAGCAGCCGAGCCAGGTTCCCGCCAGCAATGAGCTCCTTATCGGCCTCCGGGATGTCGGCGTTGAGCACGTTGAGCACCGGCCCACCCATAGGCACCTCCGGGTAGTGAGTGCCGAAAAGCAACCTCTCCGGCCCATACTTGCGGCAGAAATCCTCCAGCCCTCGCCCTTGCTCATAGGTGGAAATATCGAGGTAGAAGTTGCGGTACCGCTCCACCAGCGGACGAAAATAGCGATCCTCCCCCCAGACGTGCTGCTCCGCCGCCACAAGCGTCAGGCGCGGGAACTGCGCAAGCAGAGTGTCTATGAGCTGCCAGCCGAAATGGTACGCCGCATGGCCAGAAAGGCCCGGCACCGCCTCCGTGAGCGGCAAAAACAGCGGGATCGAGCGCTCGATCAGCGCCTCAAAGAGCGGGCCAAACGTCGTCGCGCTCAGCAAGTACTTGTTGCGCGCCGGGAAAGCCCAGAGAGCCTTCACGCCGGCGCGGCGCATGGCGGCCAGGAAGGCATCCACGCTCTCGCCAAGCTCCCCCGTCTGCGGCGGCAGGATGACCCAGGCGGGGTGCAACCTTGGGTGGCCTTTCGTCTCGGCCACCACGAGCTCGTTGCCAACAAGGGGGGAGTCGGCGCGCTGCGCCGCGCAGGTGACCAGTGCCTCATCCACCCCGCACCAATCCATCTCGGCAAGGAGCTCCTCCGGCGTGGCCGCATACTGCGCCGGCGGCACATCGAAGATCCCATAGCAAGCATTACAGTCAAAAAAGCGCATGCTCAGGCCTCCTGAGAGCCTATCCCTTCAACGCGCCCACCGTCAGCCCTTCGATGAAGTAGCGCTGCAGGAACACGAAGGCAATCACCAGCGGGACAACACTGACTATCGCAGCAGCAGAGGTGGCGCCGTAGTCAACTTGATATTCAGTGCGCATGAGGGCAAGGCCCAGTGGCAGTGTGTAGAGCTTCTTGGAGTTGACCACCACCAACGGCCAAATCAGCGAGTTCCAGCTCCCGGTGAAGTGCAGGATGGCAAGCGTCGTCAGCCCTGGCTTCGACAGAGGAAGTATCACATGCCAGAACACCTGAAGCTCCGACGCTCCATCGATAAGCGCCGCTTGCTCGAGCTCCGATGGCAACGTCTCAATGAATTGGCGCAACAGGAACACGCCCATTGCGCCGCCGATACCCGGCAAAATCAGCCCACCGTAACTGTCGACGAGGCCCAGCGCATTGACGACCAAGAAGGTAGGGATGAGCATCAACGCGCCTGGGATCATCAACGTAGCAAGAAGCGCTGCAAACAACACTCGCTTGCCGAAGAACTCCTTCTTGGCAAAGGTGTACCCGGCCATGGCACATACAAGAAGTGTGCCAACCGTGCTGACAGTAGCTACGATCGTGCTGTTGAGGAACCACCTACCAAAGGGCATGTTCGTGAAGATCTTCCGGAAGTTGATAAGTGTGGGCTCTTTCGGGATGATCTCCGGCGGGATCTTCACAAGAGAGTAGGATTCCTTGAACGCCGTACCAAAAATGAACAGGTATGGCCCCAGCATAAGCACGACAAGCCCGGCCAGCAGCAGATAGACGAACACAATTTGAGGCAGTGATATCAACCACTGCCTTCTGCCTGATCTACGCTGCAGGCTGACGGAAGCGCTAGGCATACTCTATCTCCCTGCCAAGCACACGCATCTGCACGTAGGAAATGGGGGCAATTATACAGAGCAAGACAACACCCATTGCTGCAGCCAGGCCTAGCTGACTGTACCGGAACGCGTAGTTATAGATGTACCACACTATTGTCGCCGTGGAGTTCATCGGCCCTCCGTTCGTGAGCACGAAGACCGTATCGAACAACTGGAAGGCCCAAATCGTGCCCATGACAACGGAAAAGAGTATAACTGGGCGCATGAGCGGGATCGTGACCTTGGTGGCCACCTGCCACGCGTTTGCGCCATCTATCCGCGCTGCCTCCTTCAACTCCTGCGGTATGCCAATCATGGAGGCGATGAACAAGATGACGTGGAAGCCTATCCCGCGCCACCACTCTATCAACGCGATGGAAAGCAACGCCAGGCGCGGGTTGCTGAGGAAGTAAATATCTCCCAACCCCAGCGCTGAGAGCGCATAGCTCAGCAAGCCGAAGCGCGGCGCCAAAATGTAGCTCCAAATCTGCGCTGCCGCCGCAGGGGCCGCAAGTATGGGGAAGTAAACAACAGCCCGGAAGAAATCCCTTCCTCTGACATACCTGTTGGTAATGAGGAAGGCCAACCCAAGGGCTGAAAAGACCGCTATTGGGACGATTGTCGCCACGTACTTGACAGTATTCAGGAGTACAGTGCGCGTGATCGTGTCATGCGGCAAGTAGGCAAAGTTTCTGAAGCCGACGAAGGTCTTCGGCCCCGCTAAAAGGCCTTTCTGCAGCGACAACCACAGCGCAGATACGAACGGGATAGCCGTAAAAGTCACAAACAGCACAAAGAAGGGCAGAAGAAATAGGTATGCTACAACGTTGCGACGAACCGCTGTGCGCGAAACCCTCCGGCGCGCCACCCTGCTAGATGGCCGCACCGCCTCTGCAACCTCCACCCTGGCTGTAGCATCCATCGCTTTTCCTTAGGCAAAACAAGCTCTATTTCAGCGCAGGGGAGCAACGCCCCCCTGCGCTGTACGCAGCTCGCACCTGCGCTACGCTTGCTGCGCCTCCTTGAGGATATCGTTAACCTTCGCAGTCAGTTCCTTGAGAGCCTCATCCACCTTCATCTGGCCGAGCTGGATGGCCTCAATGTAGGTGGCCTCGATGTCCCAGAACTTGAAAACCCATTCTGTGTACGGCCAGAAGAAGTGGAACTTGCGCCCCGTCTCGCCCACGCTCAGAACTGGATCGTCTTGGAACAGGAAGACGTCAGAGCGGGCAGTCGCAAAGCCAAGGCAGCCCAGCCAGGACTTCAGCGCATCCGGCGTGACCAGCCACTGCACTAGCGTCCATGCTTCTTTCACGTGCTTGCTCGCCTTCGCGATAGCTAGGGCTCCCACGCCGCCGTAGGCAGCACGGCCGGCAGGCTCATCCGCTGGACCTTTCGGCACGAAGGCACCACCGAGCTTCAGGTTCGGGTTGTCGCGCCGCAAGGAGTTGGCGACAATGCTCTGATATGTCGTCATACCCACCTTGCCGTCCCTGAAGTAACCATAGGCGCCCGGCTCCTGGCCAGTTATAGCGGCGGGCATGGCCACCTGGTGCTTGAAGAACAGGTCGGCCATGAACTGGTACCCCTCGATAAACTCCTTCGAGTCGGCCAGGCACTGAGTGTAATCCTTGTTGAACCATTGGCCGCCCCAGCGAATTCCCCAGTAGCCATTCTCGTGCCAGTCCCTTGGCCCAACTGCGTATCCATATATGTCGTCACCGAGAGCACGAATCTTCAGCGCATAGTCGACGAACTGCTCCATCGTATCGGGGGGCGTTTCAGGGTCGAGCCCAGCCTTCTCAAAGAGCTCCTTGTTCCACATGAGGATCGAGCCGCCCTCAATCCAGGGCATGGCATAGATCTTTCCATCGTAAGTTACAATTTCGATTGCCCGCTCCAACATCACTTTCAGGTCGAACCCCGACTCAGCAATCAGCTCGTCCAGCGGCAAGATGTTGCCCGCCTTGACGAACGTCGGGAAGGACTCGGTCTGATAGCTGACGTCAGGCGGCTGGCCCGCAGCGAAGGCTGCGCTGAACTTCTCATTATAGCCGGACCAGGGCACTTCTTGGAACTCCACTTTGATGCTCGGGTACTGGGCCATGAACTTCTCAAGGGTTGGCCCGGCGCACAACTTCGTCTCGTCGCCAGCTGCCTTGTGAGGCCCCTTCCAGAAGGTCAAAGTCACCACCTCACCACTAGGTGGTGCAGCCGTTGCTGCCGGTGCCTCGGTCGGCTTCTCCTCCACCTTGGGTGCTTCTGTGGCCGCTGGCGCAGCCGTCGGCGCGCCCGCGCAGCCCGCGAGCACCGCTGCCCCCATGCCAATCCCGACAAACCGCAAGAGCTCACGCCTGCTGATTGCCCTCATCTTGAAACCTCCTTTCCCACAGTCTGGAGAGTATGCGCAGCCTCAAGCTGCGCGGATTAGGCCCCTAAAGAAGCGCCTCCGCCACCTTCCTTATGGCGGCAACTGTCTCCTCACAGTCCTGCTCCGTGAGGAGTGGGCTAACGTTGAGGTGCACCGCCCGCCCCAGTAGCTCCAGGGTTCTCGGGCACATGTCCTCGGAATACTCCGCCTTGCCCTTGTAGAACGGGCAAGTGAACGGGCAGCCTGTCGGTGTCGCCGTCCTCTTGTGCAGTATGTGCGTCCAGTGCCGGTAGATGTGCCAATCCGGCACGCCCTCGTCGTACATCGAGCCTGCCGACACCCTCTCCGCGCGCAACGCCTCTGCCACCAGCTTCGCCCGCTCCCCGTTCTCCACGAAGAAGATGAGGCAGATGCCCGTGTCGCCCTCGGGGTCGTGCAGCCGACGCAGCTGGATCTGCGCCAGATCCGCAATTCCCTCCCGGATGATGCGCTTGTTGCGACGCATGCGCGCAAGCAAGTCCTCCAACTTGCCAAGCTGCGCCAACGCCAGGGCACCGGTGATCTCGCTCATGCGATAGTTGGTGCCGCCCGTGAAGGGCTCAACCGTGGACTGTTCACCGCGCCGCCATGCCCCGGCCGAGTCGTGGAACATGCGCGCCCGGTCATAGAGCCGCTTGTCGTCGGTCAGGACGACGCCACCTTCGCCAGAGGTGATGATCTTGTGGTACTGCAGGCTGAAGCAGCCAACATCGCCAAACGTGCCCAGCCGCTTGCCCTTGTAGCTGCCACCATCGCTCTGGGCGACGTCCTCAATCACCAGGAGATTGCGTCGCCTGGCCAGCGCCATGATGGCATCCATATCGCACGGCGCACCGCGCATGTGCACCGGCATGATGGCCTTCGTATACGGCGTTATCTTCCGCTCCACGTCGGCTGGGTCAAGCGTGAGCGAATCGTCCACCTCGGCAATGATCGGGATGGCGTTGGCCGCTATGACTGCCGCGGCGCTCGCTATGAAGGTGTAGGCCGGCACAATGACCTCATCCCCCGGGCCGATGCCCAGTGCCACAAGCCCCGTGTGCAGGGCAGCAGTCCCGGAAGTCACCCCCAGGGCGTACTTGGCGCCCATGTGCCGGGCAAAAGCCTGCTCAAATTGCGCCACCTTCGAGGGCCGATCGGTCACGCCGTAGTACCGGAACAGGTTCTTGCTCTCCAGCACGTCCAAGACGGCCTGCCTCTCCTCCTCGCCGATCTCCATCCCACCCGGGAACATGGGCGGGTCCGGCCTGGTCCGCGCTGGCGTGCCGCCGTAAAGGGCAAGCTCCTTCTGCGCCGCATCCACTCCCATGGAAACCCTCACCTTGAGTCTCGGAACGATCTCAATTCACTTCTCTGTAAATATAAGGCACAAGGACCCGAACCCCCAAGGGCTACAGTGCCAAAAAAGTGCCAAAGAGTGCCAAACACCCCCGAGCCCCAGAGGCACGGGGGTGTTAGCTCAAAGAGGAGAATTGCTCGTGGCAGCCAGAGCCAGTGCTACACAGGCGGCCGCCACCTCTGCAGGCGCAAGGCGTTGCCCACGACAAAAAGCGAGCTCATGGCCATGGCGGAAGCCGCCCAGGCTGGCTGCAGCAGCCCCACCATGGCCGCGGGGATGAGCAGCACGTTGTAGAAGAAGGCCCAGAAGAGGTTCTGCCGTACCGCGCGCAGCACCCTGCGCGCAAGGCGCAAGGCCCTGGGCACGGCCAGAAGATCGCTTGCGAGGATAGCAATATCGGCCGCCTCCAGCGCAGCTGCCGCCCCACTCCCTAGGGCAATCCCAAGGTCGGCCTGGGCGAGCGCTGCCGCGTCATTGATGCCATCCCCAACCATGGCCACCGCTCCACCCTCCGCCTGCAGCCGCCGGACCTCCGCCACCTTGCCCTGTGGCAGCACCCCCGCTGCGACCCGATCCGCCCCTACCGCCCGGCCCACTTCCTCCGCCACCTCTTGGCGATCCCCTGAAAGGATCACCACCTGCAACCCTAGCTCTTTGAGGGCCTGCACTGCCTCCCGCGCGTTGGGCCGGAGCCTATCGGCCACAAGCAGGGCGCCAGCATAGCGCCCATCGATCCCCACGTGAACGTTTGCCCTCTCGAGCTGGCCATCCGGCAGCCCTGCCAGGCCGAGCCGTTCCCGCAGGAAGGCAGCGCTGCCCACGAGCACCTCGTGCCCCTCCACGCGCGCCACAACCCCCTGCCCTGCAAACTCCTGGAGCTCTTCGCCACGAGGCAGGCGCAAGCTACGGGAGCGCGCTGCCTCGACCACCGCCTCAGCGAGCGGATGCGCCGAGGCAGCTTCGGCGGCTGCCGCGTAGCGCAGGAGCACGCCCTCATCGAACGGCGGTTCCGGGAAGCTTGCCAAAAGCTGCGGCCTGCCTTCCGTTAGCGTGCCCGTCTTGTCCAGGATTACCGTGGCAACCCTGCCGGCGCTTTCCAGCGCCTCGGCACCACGGATGAGGATGCCCAGCTGTGCGCCTCGGCCCGTCCCAGCGGCGATGGCCGCCGGTGTTGCTAGCCCCAGAGCACAGGGGCAGGAGACGACAACGACTGCCACAGCGTGCATCAGCGCGGCATCAAAACCATGGCCGCTAAGGAGCCAGGCCAAGAAGGTGGCCAGCGCCAGAAAGAGCACCAGCGGCACAAACCGTGCCGACACCCGATCCGCAAGGCGCTGGATGGAGGCCTTTGAGCCCTGCGCCTGAGCCACGAGCCGCGCGATCTGGGCAAGGAGCGAATCCTCGCCCACCCCCGTGGCGCGCACTCGCAGCAGCCTCAGGCCGTTCACCGTCCCACCGTAGACGGTGCTGCCCGGCCCCTTCGGCACCGGCTCGCTCTCCCCCGTCAGCATGGATTCATCCACGGCCGAAGTGCCCTCGAGCACGATGCCATCCACAGGGATCCGCTCTCCTGGCCCAACGACGACCACATCTCCAAGCTGCACGCGCTCAAGCGGCCTCTCCTCGAGCGCACCCTCCACCTCCACGCGGGCCGTCGATGGCTGCAGCGAGAGGAGAGCGCGCAGCGCCCCCGAGGCGCGCCGCCTGGCACCTGCCTCCAGGTACTTGCCAAGCAGCACAAGCGTGGCAATGATGGCCGCCGCCTCAAAGTGCACAGGGCCGTGCAGGAATAGCAGCGAGATCACACTGTAGCTGTAGGCCGTCCCGGTCCCCACGGCGATGAGGACGTCCATATTAGGCGAGCGGTTGCGCAGGGCCTTTGCCGCGCCGCTCAGGAATCCCCGCGCGCTGTAGCCCATGACGGGCGTGGCCAGAAGCCAAAGGAGCCACGGCCGCAACGCGAAATCGCGCGCCAGGCCGAGCTCAAAGGGCAGGTTGAGGAGTAGGATCGGCACTGTACAGGCAACGGCCACCGCCAGCCTTCGGCGCTGTCGGCGCACCTCCTTTTCCTGCGCTTCCTCCAAAGCAAGGGGATGCTCCTTCTCGCCCCAAGCCACCTCGTAGCCCGCGGCCACAACTGCCTCTTTGATCTGCCGCAGGCTCACGAGCGTCGGCACAAACTGCACGCGGGCGCGTTCCGTCGCCAGGCTCACCTCGACAGAGACCACCCCTGGCAGCCTGCGGATCGCCTGCTCGACCGCGTGGGCGCAGCTTGCGCAGGTCATGCCAAAGACGGCAAAGTCCGCCGTCACCGTGCCGAGCGCATAGCCAGCTTTCTCCACCCGCGCCGCAAGCTCCGCAAGGGGAACCTCCCCGCTCAGCTCAAGCTGCGCTTCGTCCGTGGCCAGGCTCACGCTCACGTGGGCGACGCCTGGCGCCGCGCCCAGCGCGCGCTCCACGGCCCGCGCGCAGTTGGCGCACGTCATGCCAACGATCGGCAGCCGCACCAGCCTCCGCTCTTCAGGCACCGGTCGGCCCCTCGGCCGGGTAGCCCACGCTTACGAGCGCATCCCGTATTGCCCTCTCATCCGCTGGCGGCTCGAAAGCTACCGTCACCCTTTTGGATTGGACGTCCGCCTCCACTTCCTTCACCCCCGCCACCGCCAAAACAGCCCTCTTGATGTTCTTGACGCAATGCTGGCAGGTTATGCCCGGGACGAAAAACACTCGCTTTACCATCACTGCCTCCCTCTTCGATCTCGGCCACCCTTGTGCCATACGGCAGCCGCTAATTCCCACATATTATAGCACATCCGTCACTATCTGGCGCAGAGCGGGTCCATTTGGGGGCCAGGCGGCAGAAACATCTATCCGAGCCCCAGCAATCGCGGCCAGCGCACCCTGGCCGCAGCTGAGGCGCCGGCGGGCTTGGCTCTCCCGCCCACCTGCCCTGCAGCTTAGCTCAGCTTCTGGGGGCGGCCGGGTAGGAATACCTCCTAGACTGCGACAAAGACGGCCGACGTGCGCTGGCAGCGACAGAAAAGGGCAGGCTGGTGGGGCACTTTCTCGAGCGCGACAAGAACGGCCAACTTGCTTTGGCACCGACAGAACCCTCACCAATCGGGCAACTGTGGCGGCCGGCAAACTCATCGAGAGCTGTAATCACCGGCGGCCAGCGCCCCACGGCGGCCAACGTTGTGGGCCCGAGAGTTGTGACCATCAGCCCCAACGCGCCATGGCCGCAAGTGCGGCACCCGTGAGGATTGTCTCTCCCACCCGCCCTGTGGCCTGCCTCCGCTTTATTGGGGCGGGTGGGCGGGAATGCCTCCTGAGCTGCAAGAATGGCGGCCAACGTGCCTTGGCAGCGACAGGGGGGCGGGTGGGTGGGAATGTGTCCCTCAACTGCCACATTGGCCGCCAACGTGCTGTGGCGGTGGCACATGTTCCAACATGGACCCAAGAATGCGGCCACGAAGCCGTCCCAAGAACCGCACGGGTTTCTACGGCCTACCGTGGCGGCCAGTGCAACTTCCTGCGGGCGAGCTCTCGAGGTACCAGCGCACCATGGCCGCAGGTGTGCCGCTTGGGGAGAAGCCCCGCTCTCCCGCCCGCCTTGGTGCCAGGTAGGCTGCGCAGCAGGAGGGTCAGCTGCGGGCGACCCGCAGGGCGATGAGGGCAACGAGCGCCAGAGCCAGGAGCCAGATGGCCAGCACAAGCACTACCCCCGCCCAGCTCACGGGCTGGCCGGAGCG